>NZ_JAVRCK010000094.1:0-35062 GCF_034530815.1 Nostoc sp. DedSLP03 | reverse complement strand
GACTTTGGAGTACCTCAAAACGACTTTGAAGTACCTCAAAACGACTTTGAAGTACTTTTTACTTATTGAATGTTACTTTTTTGACAGGTTTAATAAATACCTCAGTACAATCAACTAAAAATAATTAGGTCGCTCTTAGTTTGCTTTAATTTTTCCGAATTATCTCTCAGAGAAGTTTATTGTTGCATTGGCTAGAGTACATGCAGTAATCCTATAACTTTCTTCTGGAGAGCATTTTATGGCACGACTAAAACGCAGTTCACCTACTCTCGAAAACGCTCTTCGTCGAATTGCAGGAATGCGATCGATTAGCCCGACGCTAGAATTTGGCAACGGATTAAATTTGACAGACTACGACAGCCGCATCCAAAACTTGCAAACCCAGCTATCTACATACAACACTTTACTCTCTACCCTAGATGAAATGACAGGTCGCCTCTCTCTAATTGAAGAAGAATTGCGCGGCTACTCTGAAAAAATGTTAATGAGTGTGGCAACCCATTATGGCAAAGACAGTTTGCAATATATTCAGGCGGGAGGTAAGCCACGCAAGAAATTATCACGCCGTTCGAGCAACACCCAATCCCCATCTGAGAGTACAGCTACAACCTTGAATGGTGCAAACAATGGTAAAGGAACCTCTATTGTTTTACCTTAATCGTTTAACTGCATCTAATAAATTCTTAATTAAGAATTACGAATTACGAATTACGAATTACAAATTATTCGCTCACTAGCTCTGCGTCAGAGAACACCACCTGATACTCCTTATCCTGGCTTATGATCCAAACGGGTAGCTTGCTCTAGGGCGGCTTTTTCTTTGGCTCGACGGACATAGGGTTGTAATTGGGTGCGATCGCAACCTGTTAAAATAATCAGGTTTTCTAAGGTAATCCCCCGCATTAACATTTCTACGCGCCAAGTTTGTTGTGCCTGAGCGATCGCTGGCGTTTGTCCTTGGGGAGTTAATAGTGCTTCACTCCATACTTGCCAACGTGTCTCAAGTTCTGATTCTGAGATGGGTGTACCTGTTTCATTCAGAAACATCGCTGTTTGAGTATCTTTACGACTTTTCAGCCATTTGAGTAAGGGATTATTAGTAAAGGAACCGTAGCGTTTGCCCAAAATCCACTGATTCACGGGTACTTGACGAACAAATCCGGGGATGGTGATTTGCAGGAAGTGCCCTTGACTATCGTAAATTTGGTGCGATCGCTCCAAGCTAGTTATTTCTGTAGCGGATAACCCAGCCCCAAATAACACGTAAGCCAAGGCATAATCTCGTACTCCAAATTTCCTGGCTTGTTGCAGAATTTCGTGAACCAAACTAGCTGGTAAATCAGCTACTTCTGTGGTGGTGAATCCTCCTTGTAAGGAGTTTATTGCTGATTCTGTTGAAGATGACATGGCTCCATGTAAAAACAACTCCACCAAATTTTCCAGAAAGTCGTCCCGATCCTCCCAAAGTTCGTGAAATTCGCTGGTGAACTCAATTACTGCATATCCCAAAATCATCCCATTCAGCAAACTAGCTAATTTTTCTGCGGGTAAATAGGTATTTAAATGTCCTTGCTGGATTACAGTAGCTAAATACTGAGCTACATAACGGTTCGCCTCTGTGACTCCCCTGCCTAGTGCGCGGCGATTTTCTGCCGGGAATTGGTCGGCTTCACCTACCACAGATCGGACAAACTCTGGTACTCGTTCTAATGCATGTAAGCTATCACTTGCATAATCTTTCAGAGCTTGGTAGACATTGCCGGGAGGTGTTGCCCGCCGCACCAGCGACTCACCTAAATCCTTGAAGGCTGCGGACTCTTCCAGTACAGCTAAAAGTAATCCATGCTTATTGCCAAAATTCCGAAATAGAGTCACTTCATTGACTTCGGCTTTTTCAGCAATTTGGCGGGTTGTGGTAGCGCTTACTCCCTGAGCAGAAAACAACTCAAGTGCAGCTTGAATCAGGCGTTGACGAGTGGAAATAAGTTGAGATGACATAAAGAAATGCAAGTGGCACTTGCAGGGATATCAGAGTTCTGCTAGCATAACAAATGTAAGTGATACTTGCTTTACTCTACCCTACGGGTTCGCCAGTCGCTAATGGGGGAAACCCCCAAGACCGCGCTGGCTCACTGTAACTAACTAGTGAGAGGTTGGATAAATCCTTAGTGGGATTATGCCCAATAAAAAGTAAATCACTGCATCATCCATCAACAGGAATTTTTATGACCGCAAATTTTGGGGCGTTCGCTCCTGAGAGAGGCAACTCACCTCAACTCAGTTGGACAAATGTAGTATTTTTTACTACATTTCATGCCTTAGCACTTCTGTCTCCTTGGTTTTTCTCCTGGCCAGCATTAGGTTTGCTAGTGTTTCTCCACTGGTTGTTCGGGAGTATTGGTATTTGCCTGGGATATCACCGACTACTGAGCCATAAAAGTTTCCAAGTTCCTAAGTGGTTAGAGTATGCGATCGCCCTGATTGGAGCGCTGGCTTTACAAGGCGGGCCAATTTTTTGGGTAGGTGGACACCGCCAACATCACGCCCACACAGAAGATATCAATTTAGACCCCTACTCTGCCCAAAGAGGCTTTTGGTGGAGCCATATATTGTGGATTTTCTACCCACGTCCAGAATTTTTTGACTATGACACTTATAAAAAATATGCCCCTGACTTAGCCAAACAACCCTTTTATTGTTGGCTAGATCGTTACTTCTTGCTATTGCAAATACCCTTCGGGCTACTGCTTTATGCATTAGGAGGATGGTCTTTTGTATTCTATGGAGTGTTTCTCAGATGTGTCTTGCTTTGGCATTCAACCTGGTTTGTAAATTCAGCATCACATCTGTGGGGTTATCGCACCTTTGATGCCAATGATGGCGCTCGTAATCTTTGGTGGGTATCCCTCGTCACTTATGGAGAAGGCTGGCACAACAACCATCATACTTATCCCCACATGGCAAAATCTGGGTTTTCTTGGTGGGAGATTGATGTTACTTGGTGGAGCATCTTAGTGTTGCAGACTTTGGGTTTAGCTAAAAAAGTTGTCTCGCGTCCTCCTCAAGGTGCAACTCACGGCTAAATTGCAACTAAATAATCGTGAATTTGTTATGCCGATTGCTTCTTGCAGTCGGCTTACTAATTTTTATCAGTAGTGTTTCACGGTAAAATCTAACGAATTAAATCACCATAGTGCATTAAGTGTGAAAACTGATAGCATTTTTTATCGCCTTTTTCAAGAACTTCCTAGCATCTTTTTTGAATTAATTGGTAATCCACCCCAAACGGCAGAGACTTATCAATTCTCCTCAATTGAAATCAAGCAAACGGCATTTCGTATAGATGGTGTTTTTCTCCCAACACAAGGAGAAGAAAATCCGATTTACTTCGTTGAAGTCCAGTTCCAAACTGACACAGAAATTTATTCACGCCTATTTTCAGAAATTTTTTTATACTTACACCAAAATAAACCGAAAAATTCTTGGCGAGGAGTAGTTATCTATCCCAATCGGAGTTTAGATACAGCAAATATCAAGAATTACAGTGAATTTTTCACTAGCCAGCGCATTAGTCGTATTTACCTTAATGAATTAGGTGAAACTGCATCATTGCCAGTTGGAATTGCTACGATGAAATTAGTGGTCGATGAAGAGGAGACAGCAATTACATCTGCTAGACAGTTAATAGACAGAACCCAGCAAGAAATAAACATCGAACCACAACGGCGGCAGTTACTAGAATTGATAGAGACAATATTAGTTTATAAGTTTCCGACGATGAGTCGAGAGGAGATTGAAGGTATGTTTGGGTTAAGTGATTTGAAACAAACACGAGTTTATCAAGAAGGTAAGCAAGAAGGCAAGCAAGAAGGCAAACAAGAAGGAGTGCGTGAAGAAAAGTTTAGAATGATACCTTTGTTATTAAGATTGGGATTAAGTTTTGAAGAAACTGCGAAAGAGTTAGGTTTGAGTCTAGAAGAGATTCAGCAAGAAATGCAAAAACAGCCTCCAAGTCAGGATACGTAACCTACAATTACAGTAGAATTCAGAATTCAGAATTCAGAAGTCAGAATGGGCTACGCACCGCTGCGCTAACAGAAGTAAAACAGGCTTTATACTTGATTTTGAGACTTAGCTTGTGTAACTCACTTTCCTTGAAACTGGCTGTATCTTTTATCACAAATTTATCTACATATTTTTACTAGCTCCCATTTCAATTAATTTTTAATTTTTTGTATGATTTCGCTCTCTCCCATTCTCCAAGCTAGACTCTCCCAACCCCTCAAAATTGGCTCCTTTGAGGTAAAAAGTCGGGTTCTCCAGTCGCCTCTATCTGGAGTCACAGACATGGTGTTTCGCCGGATTGTGCGTCGCTATGCGCCAGATTCGATGATGTATACCGAAATGGTGAATGCTACGGGGTTGCATTATGTCAAGCAGTTACCCAAAATCATGGAGGTAGATCCCAACGAACGCCCAATTAGCATTCAACTATTTGATTGCCGTCCCGATTTCTTAGCAGAAGCAGCAATCAAGGCAGTTGCCGAAGGTGCTGATACTGTTGATATTAATATGGGTTGTCCGGTAAATAAAATCACTAAAAATGGTGGCGGTTCTTCATTATTGCGGCAACCAGAAGTAGCAGAAGCAATTGTGCGGGAAGTGGTGAAAGCTGTTGATGTACCTGTCACCGTAAAAACCCGTATTGGCTGGAATGACAACGAAATTACGATTCTCGACTTTGCCAAGCGAATGGAAGATGCCGGGGCGAAAATGATTACGGTACATGGACGCACTCGCGCCCAAGGGTACAATGGCAATGCCCGTTGGGAATGGATTGCGCGTGTAAAAGAAGTGCTTTCTATCCCAGTGATTGGGAATGGAGATATTTTTTCGGTTGAAGCGGCAGTGAAATGTTTAGAACAAACTGGCGCTGATGGTGTGATGTGTTCGCGTGGAACTTTGGGTTATCCGTTTTTGGTGGGAGAAATCGATCATTTTCTGAAAACAGGAGAAATATTACCATCGCCAACCCCAATTGGGCGCTTGGAATGTGCAAGAGATCATTTACAAGCCTTGTGGGAATATAAAGGCGATCGCGGTGTACGTCAAGCCCGTAAGCACATGACTTGGTATGCTAAAGGTTTCGTTGGTGCTGCCGAACTCCGAGGACAGCTAAGTTTAGTTGAAAGAGTAGATCAAGGTTTGGCAATGATTGACCAAGCAATTGAAAAACTTACTAATGGTTATGAACTAGAGGAAGAAGCAGAAGGTAGTTTGGTAATGCTTTAAAAAGTTGATTTTACCATTAGCTTGGGGCGATCTAGTTAGTTGCTAAAAATGGCGCGATCGCTTGGACACTCGTACTTTCTTTTATGCATCGGATGGAAGTTGAGGATATTCGCTACGTAGTTCGCCCAGCTACTACGTTTCAATCCCTAATAGGGATTTTAGTTAATTGCAATATTATCGATGCACTACGCAGTGGCGAGTATTGCAGTTTCAATCCCTAATAGGGATTTTAGTTAATTGCAATATAAATTAATTGCTTTGAATACTGGTGCCGTCTTACTAGTTTCAATCCCTAATAGGGATTTTAGTTAATTGCAATAAACCTATATACACCAAGGATGTTGGGCTGTTCTACGTTTCAATCCCTAATAGGGATTTTAGTTAATTGCAATTGAGCTTGTTTCTAAGCTAGAAGCAAATTAAGCTTAGTTTCAATCCCTAATAGGGATTTTAGTTAATTGCAATGTTTTTAATCCTCTTTTAGAAAGAGCCGGAATAAAGTTTCAATCCCTAATAGGGATTTTAGTTAATTGCAATCCGTATTTCTTTAGCGCATTCTCCAACTTGGTCTGTTTCAATCCCTAATAGGGATTTTAGTTAATTGCAATCTTCTTGGGTTTGTCCGGTAAGGCTAGTCAATTCGTTTCAATCCCTAATAGGGATTTTAGTTAATTGCAATCGCTGGCTTCTGAAAGCGTTGCTGTATTTGGTTTTCAAGGTTCAGTTGCGCGAATGAACGAATCATAACACAGAGAATCGTCATATCACAAGATGCAAATCGCTGAAAACCAGTCCCCATAAGGTGCGCGGATGCTTTGAAAGTACAATTACCCTCAAAGTCTTGTATAGAAGGAGCGTACAGCCTTTTTCGCTCCTTCTCATTTTGTACACCTACCCATCCGCACATAAGGCAAGAAAATTAGTCTGATTGGCGATCGCTACCTCTATTAAAATAAGCGATCGCCTAATCCTTGCACACCTTAATTTACCAAATCAGGGAATACCTCTTGCACAGCAGGATGCACTAAGCGATGATTTTGGACATTCACACCCTTAGCCAATGCTGGGTTAACTTCCAGTGCCAAAATTCCTAAATTCGCTAACTGGACAACATAAGGTAATGTACTATTATTAAGTGCCTGAGTTGCTGTCCAAGGTACTGCTCCTGGCATATTGGGAACGCCATAATGCACTACACCTTCTTCAAGGTATACAGGATTTGTGTGAGATGTAGGGTGTAAGGTTTCTATACAACCGCCTTGGTCAACGGCTACATCAACTATCACCGAACCAGGACGCATTTGTTTGACCAATTCGCGAGATACTAGTATTGGCGCTCTACGTCCTAACACTAAAACTGCACCGATGAGCAAATCGGCTTCAATGACTGCGGCTTCAATATGAGCAGAGTTGCTGTAAAGCAATTCGACTCTAGAGCCAAAGAGGGTTTCTAAGTAAGACAAACGCTCGACACTCACATCTAAAATCTGCACGATCGCACCCATACCTACGGCAATTTTAGCTGCTTCTGTACCGACAACGCCGCCACCTAAAATTACTACTTTACCTGGTTTAACTCCAGGAACACCGCCTAAAAGTACACCTCTACCACCTTGCTGGCGTTCTAAGAATCTCGCCCCAAATTGTACTGCTAGCCGACCGGCAATTACGCTCATGGGGGTGAGCAAGGGTAATCTGTTAACACCAGGTTGTTCTACAGTTTCGTAAGCGATCGCAGTTGTGCCACAATCAATTAAATGCTCCGTCAACTTGCGATCGGCTGCTAAATGTAAATAAGTAAATAATACCTGCCCTTTTTGCAAAAACTTATACTCAGAGGTCAGTGGTTCTTTGACTTTAACAACCAATTCCCGATTCCAAGCTTTTTCTGATGTGGGGACAATTTCGGCTCCAGCACTTTTGTAGTCATCATCAGAGAATCCAGCACCATTACCTGCTTGCGTCTCGACGAAGATGCTATGACCATTTTCTCGCAGCACCCGCACACTAGAAGGACTTAACCCTACCCGAAATTCTTGATCCTTATTTTCCTTGGGAACGCCGATTTCCATATATCGCCTCTGATAATTTTTTTTGTTTAACTGTACCCTTCCAATCTCAAGCTTGCTACTTCCGTCTTGCTAGTTCCGTATTAGAGATAGCTGGATTAGAGATACCTAATTTCTGTTCTAACTTTCTTAATTCAATCTGAGTAGCCCAAACTCTTACCCTTGACTATTACCCCAGTATTTATACAATATATAAAGAATAGTAACAATTTATTAAAAGAGCGATTGTATAGCTCCCTAATAGGAAGCTTTTGCTGAATTTATCAAGTCATCTTGGCATTCAAGCACTGCAATCAGCTCTTAAGTTAAACTGACTTTTCAACTCATCTGAAAATTTCAAAGTCTTTCTCTTAAAAGGAGAGAGAAATAGAAGAGGGGTTTTCCAGATACCATGAAAAGTAAGTAGCCATTATCCCCACTTTCCACGACTTCTACCAGAAGTCTGATATCAAGTCCCGTTTGCCAAAAAAAGGTTTCTTAAAAAATGACACAAACACAACCAACAATTACACCTAAACTAGAAGAGCCTAAGTTTGGCTTTAACGAATATGCCGAACGCTTGAATGGTCGAGCTGCAATGATTGGCTTTGGTTTGATGCTGGTGATTGAATATGTCACTCATCAAGGAGTGCTATCATGGCTGGGTCTGAAGTAGTGCCATCAACAAGCACAATCTTAAAGTTGTAAGCTAGTAATTAAAAGAGTTTCAACCAGCTGGAACAACCAGTTGGTTTCGACTTCTATAATTGATAGCAGAGTACTTCGCCCTATATAGATTAATTATACTTCTTTATAAATAACTGCCCTAGAATGTAAGCAAGAGAGGAATCGAAATACCTATTAGCGATTGAAATATCATAGACTTGCAACTAATATGTGCAAGGCGATTAATGAGTAAATTTCCTCCCCCTACTAAAAAAATCATAACTTAGTATCTGCCTTGAATGAGAAAGGCAAATTATGGGTGAGGTATTCTTGGTAAATATACACAAAAGGTGAACTGGAACCAACCAAGCTGTGATGAATGCTGTATTACCTCGTTTTTTGAAGTCAACCTACCGAAAAGAGCCACTAATCAGTGTACTGATGACGATGGGCGTTATGGATGCCCTGATTGGCGGATTGAATGATAGCTGGTCGTTGTTTGCTTTTGGTTTGGGAACGGCAGGGATAGCGCTAGGCTTTAAGTTGTGGCGTGTCCAGCAGCGTCGTTCTTTACCAGAGGAGCCTGTAATGCAACATTATTTGCCCTCTCGTTCTTCTAGTGCGCCTTTACCAATGTTAAGCGTTTCTAAGAAAAAACCACCTCTTTAAAATGTGCAGAGTTATGACTTAAAATAACTCTGCAACATCTATGAAAAAAAGTTAGGTTTAAAACCTCGCCCTTCGTGGGCGAAAAAATCCTTATCTCACTTGGTAGGTGGAAACTCCAACCGTTGTGGGTAACTGTATTTAATTTTGAATTTTGAATACTTCGACAAGCTCAGTACAAGTTTTGAATTTTGAATTGATTCATTGGGTTTAACTGTATCTATAAAAGTGAGGAAAAAGAGTGAGTAGTGAGGGAAGAGGTGGCGGTAATTTTCTGCGGCCGTATATTATCCTGGCATTTATGGCAGCTGTTGCCCTTCCAGTGAGTACCTGGGAAGGGTTTTATATTCATCAAGCTCATGCTGCCATTGAAGTAACGCCAAACTTCCCAGTTAACACTAACTTTGCTAATGCTCAACTACTTTACACACTCATCGGACATAACGGAACCATTAAATCCCTCGCTTTCACTCCAGATAGCAGAATTCTGGTGAGTGGAGGTGCAGAAAACGAGGGTATAATTCGCCTGTGGAATTTAGCAAAGCGCAAAAAGTTAGCGACTATTAACAAAGCACACAAAGCAGCCGTAGAATCTTTAGTGATTTCGCCAGATGGACAAACCCTCGCTAGCTGTAGTGATGATGACACGATTAACCTCTGGAGTCTGAAAAGTTTAAAATTTAGCCGCTCTTTTGTTGGACATACCAGTAACGTCTTATCTTTAGCGGTGTCTCCTGATAGTAAAGTTCTCGTCAGTGGAGCTTTAGATGGGATTCGGATGTGGGATTTGCTACAGCAGCGTCCTCTAGGGACTATAGTACGCTTTGATAATTTGATTTATACTCTCGCTATTAGTCCTGATGGACAGACTTTAGCTAGTGGTGATAATAAGGGTGTAATCAAGCTGTGGAATTTGAGTACAGGTAAATTCATCAGTCAATTGCCAGCTCATTCTAGTGCTGTTAGCGCTGTGATCTTTACACCAGATGGACAAACATTAGTCAGTGCTAGCCACGATCGCACCATAAAACTGTGGAATATTAATACTAAAGAATTAGTCCGCACCCTTACAGGACAT
The DNA here is from genome assembly GCF_034530815.1 of Nostoc sp. DedSLP03. Lineage (NCBI taxonomy): Bacteria > Bacillati > Cyanobacteriota > Cyanophyceae > Nostocales > Nostocaceae > Nostoc > Nostoc sp. DedSLP03. The sequence continues at coordinate 25,312 of NZ_JAVRCK010000094.1, read as the reverse complement.
AATAACTGGGTAAATGCGATCGCTCTTAATCCCGATGGACAAACCCTAGCTAGTGCTGGTAGAGACGGAATTAAATTGTGGGATTTAACTACAGGTGAGTTAATAAATACACTGAATGGACATACAGACTGGGTAAGTGCGATCGCTTTTAGTCCCAATGGTAAAATTCTTGCCAGTGGTGGATTCGATCGACAAATCAAGATTTGGGGGATTCCCACAAAACGAAACTAACAGCGATCGAACAAAATAATCGTGAAAGAGTAAACTATATCCCCCATTTCTTTTAAGAAGTCGGGGATATCATTTTGACGCTCCTTTCAAGGCTTTGTGACTTGTCATAGCTCGAATTCTCACTTCATATAGAAACTTAGGCGATCGCTAACGCCGAAAAATTCCCCCAATTGTACCAATTTTAAAAAAGAATGCTACAGATACATACGGACAAACCTTTGTTCTGTCTAGCTTCCCTAATTTTGAATTTTGAATACTTCGACAAGCTCAGTACAAGTTTTGAATTTTGAATTGGTATTATTTCCTGTATCTGCTAAACTTTGGACTTGCCTTTTTAAAGTTTTTGTAGTAAAAAATCAACCAAAGCTCAGATCGAATTTTGCTATAACTAGTCAAAATCAATGATGATAGCAACCAATAACGATGTCTACGATGGACTACGCATACCCCAAATTTTGAAGAACTGTGAATACTTGATGAAAATACAGCCGCACTAATATCTTATCCAGCAAATTACTGTAAGTATAAACATAGGTAATTTCAAATCATTTGTGCAGTTACTTGCCCTCTAGACCGGAACAATTTCTGAACTTAGACAATCTTAGAAATGATCGTTGTCAGTAAATGCACTCAGTTAAAAGTCACGAACTCGTGTGAAGCCAAGGTTTGTAGCGCTTAACCGCTATTTTGAAGATAGGATAACTTGCTACTTAAATAATGTTTAATTTTCCCGAACTGCTTTTGATCCCCATTTCGATAGAATGGCTAGGCAGAACCCTAAAACTAAAAACCGCTTTTGACTGCGACGCTCATGAATCAACTGAACAATGGTTTTACGCTATTTTTAAGTCTGCTAGTCGAGGCGATGCCTTTTTTGCTTCTTGGGGTTTTATTCTCCAGTTTGCTGCTGTTTTTTGTTGATGAGCGCAAACTAGTAGAAAAAATGCCCAAAAACCCGCTGTTGGGTGCTTTAGTTGGCAGTGCGATCGGCTTTTTGTTTCCGGTGTGTGAGTGCGGGAATGTACCGGTAGCGCGGCGATTCCTGATTCAAGGAGTACCCACACCAGTCGCAATTGGTTTTTTGCTAGCAGCACCAACAATTAACCCAGTTGTAATTTGGGCCACTTGGACAGCATTTCGAGATCAGCCAGAAATAGTAGTCTTACGAGTCGTATTTTCCCTAACAATTGCCACAATTATCGGGTTTGTTTTCAGTTTTCAAAAGGACTTAAATCCCATAGTCCAACCTGCGATCGCTCGTTATATGAAGTTTAATCCAGCCGCGCAGCCCCAAACTAAACGCCGTGGTAAGCCTTACCAAGGACAACAAGAAGAAACAGTACCGAATCTGTTGCAATCAGGGACTTATATCTTAGGAGGAAAAGCAGGTATACCTCTACGGATAGATCCTAATTTAGTACTGCCTACCTCAGTCTCTACTGCTGATAAACCGCTAGCAGCTAAACTGCGCCTAGTTGTGGATAATAGCATCCAAGAATTGCGAGAATTGGGCGGAGTGATGATTTTAGGAAGTGCGATCGCTGCTGCTATTCAAGTCCTAGCTCCCCGTGAATTAGTTCTCAGTTTGGGTGCTGGGCCCATTACCTCAATTGTGGTCATGCTGATATTAGCTGTAATAGTATCAATTTGTTCTACAGTTGATTCTTTCTTCGCCCTATCTTTTGCCTCAACCTTTAGCAGCGGTTCATTATTGGCATTTCTGGTGTTTGGGCCAATGATTGACATCAAAAGTGTTGGTTTGATGTTATCTATTTTTAAACCCAAGACTATTTTTTACTTGTTTGCGTTAGCAGCACAGTTGACATTTGTCTTCACTCTTTTCCTGAACTTGCACGTCTTTTAAGAAAATATTTGTCATTTGTCAGTTGTCCTTTATCCCTTGTCAGTTGTCCTTTACAAATGACCAATGACTAATACTTCGGCTACGCTCAGTACAAGTGACTAATGACTAACAAAAATCCCAAATCTAAAATCCCAAACCTGTTACTTCCTTGGCTGGATGCTCTAGCAATTACTGCTTGGGGCATTTTGATGTTGAGATATTGGCTAACTAATAAGCTGAACCTGTTGATTCATCCAAATTACATTTGGTTCGTGATTGTAACTGGTATCAGCTTGATCGTTATTGGTTTATTCAAGATGCAGGAACTTTGGCAACGGCGTCGCCGTGATGTTACGCCACCAAACACCCAGCATATTAGTTTATTTCCCCCTGGTTGGGGCAGTGCTTTATTGTTGACTACAGCGATTCTAGGTTTTATCATTACACCGCAAGTTTTTGCTAGTGACAAAGCACTCCAAAGGGGCGTGACGGCTGATTTATTGGGAAGCACACGTGTCAAACCTCAAGCCTTTCGGGTTACTGTTCGTCCAGAGGAGCGATCGCTTGTAGACTGGGTACGCACCGTCAATGTCTATCCTGAGCCTGATACATATACAGGGCAAAAAGTCAAGGTGCAGGGATTTGTGATTCACCCGCCCGATATAGGAAAAGAATATTTGTTTTTAGCACGATTTGTCTTAAGTTGTTGTGCAGCAGATGCTTACCCTGTGGGATTGCCCGTTAAACTACAAAATAATCAAGAGCGTTACTCTGCTGATACATGGCTGGAAGTAGAAGGACAAATGGTGACAGAAAATTTAGCAGGTAAACGCCAACTTACCATTGCCGCTACCTCTCTCAAAAAGATTCCTCAACCCCAAAATCCTTATAGTTATTAGTTATTTGTTGATGACAAATGACAAATGACAAATGACAAATGACAAATAACCAATGACTAAATCTAAAGCATTCCAACCACTGGATCGTATAGCGATCGCACTAATGTTACTGCTGAGTGTGCTAATTGGGTTAATCATCTTGCAAGGTGATGTGGTAACTGCTCGTGTCCGAGAATTTACTTGGCAAAATCAACAAATTGGGGCAGAAGATAATTCCTTCACTCTCACCTTCAGCCGCCCAATGGAAACAAAAAGCGTCGAGGATAACTTGAAAATCGATCCACCCCTAGCAGGTAAATTCAGTTGGGCGGGGCGGCGGATGGTTTATACACTGGTGACACCAGCCCCTTATGGCACAAATTATAAAGTGCAGTTACAAGGAGCTAAAGATAAGTTTGCAGAGCAAGAAGGTACAAATCGACTGATACAGCCCTTTACAGGTAGCTTCCGTACACGCGATCGCGTTATCCTTTACATCGGAACCGACAAAGAAGAACAGGGACGGTTAGTTCTTTACAACTTAACCCAAGAGCAAAAAAGGGTACTTACCCCCAAAGACCTGATAGTAATCGACTTTGAGTCATTTCCTGATGGGGAGAAAATTTTATTTTCTGCTCGCGCCGCAAACAATCAAGACTTACTTTCAGCCCAACTGTATACGGTGACAACAGGCGTTTCTGCTAAATCTGGACAAAAAGCAGAACCAGAAGGCAAAGTTGACCTGACTTTAGATAGTAAAGATTATCAAAACCTGAAATTTGACTTATCACCTGATGGACAAACTATTGTCATCCAGCGGGGAAATAAAACTAATCCTGGCGACTTTGGACTATGGTTTATGCCAGCAAACAGTGATGGTTCAGCAGAAAAACCCATCCCGAAACGTCTAAAAAGCCAGCCGGGAGGAGACTTTATGGTGACACCAGATAGTAAAGCTGTAGCAGTTGCTCAAGGACAGGGAGCAGCAATTTTACCACTGCAAGATGATGCCAGTAAACCTTTGGATTTTCTGCCGCAGTTTGGTTTGGTACAAGCTTTCTCCAAAGATGGCTCTCAAGCCGCGATGGTAAAGTTTAATACAGATTATACGCGGGATTTATTTTTGGTGACAAACCAAGGCTTACAGAAACAGCTATTAAAAACAACAGGTTCAATTCTCAGTTGCCAATTTGACATTGCTTCACCCACCCTCTACTGCTTGCTAACACAGCTAGTATCCAAAGAACAATACATAGAACAGCCCTATGTGGTGGCAATTGATTTGAAAACCGGGCAACAGAAACCACTGTTAGTACTGCCTCCCGCTCAACGGAATGTGCAAATGAGTTTATCTGCTGACGGTTTGGGCTTGTTATTTGACCAAGTAGTACCGCAGACAAATCCCCCAGGATCATTACCCACCAACACTTTGAAAACTGATGATGGAGATGTTATTGCTACCAGTAGTCTATGGTTAATGCCCTTGTTGCCCATCGCTGATGCTGCGACTGTTGAAATTAGACCAGAACAACTCCCCTTAGCCGGATTTCATCCCCGGTGGCTACCTTGAGCGAATAATTCGTAATTCGACTTTGGAAGGTCAGTTAAAGTGGCAACACCAAAACTTAAGTTGAACCTAATGGAGTTCAGTTCCATCTTTACGGAGCAGATAGCGATCGCTAATCAACTTCAAGACGACTCTACCTATTTCTGGATGCGTTTTCTCAATGATCGGTTGCACAACAACGCCTTCCATGATGCAACTGGGACTGACTACACTATTGGCATTATTGAACTGAGACACCGCTTCCCAAGTGTAAGCACCGATATAAAGTACAGGTACTCTCGGCAAAGCAAATTCCTCGCAAAAAGCCACAAAATCGCTGTAATTAAGAAAATAGCTCCCGCGACGCACAGCAAATATAGCAATTCCAATATTGCCATTATGCAAGCCATATTTGATATCTTGCACGCCGTAGATTTCACCAAAAATCTGAGTTCCTGACGGAAGTTTCTGGAAAGCTTCGTTTTCGTTGTAAGCACGAATATAAACTAATTTTTTGTTGACTTCGCTGTTTTTCCAGAAGTAATTATGGCTGCCAATTTTAGTTGTGCCATCAGCATCAACTAAGACAGTGAAGTTAGTTCCGTGCAACTTTTCTGTGACAACAACTTCTTCACCTTCCATTAGGATGTTTTTGTAACGTTTTAGGTTTTCTGGACTGGGGAATTTGTAATGTCCAATAAAACTCTCTACTTCCCCGCTCATTCCTTGAGGAATTGGATATTCGTACTTTGTTACACCAAAATACTCCGTGTAGTCGTCTCCGACATTTCCCGTAAAGTTTTTACCAACGGGAATAAGCAAACCCTCAGAAAAAATTCCGCGAAGTTTCGCAGCACGCAGTTTTTTTGAGTAGTAGTTACGAATACCAAACTCATCTAAAAATTTTTCTGGAATAACACTATCAATAGGAAAGTAAAAAGCTAAATCTCCAGGGTTCAAGTTACCTTTGACTATAATTACCTGATACCCCATATCTTCAATAGAGGCAATATCTAGCCTATCAGCATTGGGATGAGGATTAATACTATTGATTTTGACAACTTCAACTTTAAAAATACTCATAGCTCATCTATGTTCAAAAAAATCTATTTTAGAAAAACTCTAAATTTATTACAAAGTATGTGCGCGTAGCTAGCCGTACATACTTGTAAAATTAAAGCTGAAACTTTTGAAAACTTAGACTTTGACTCTTTTGTAGTAGTGTGACAAGGCTAAAATAGTTTTTGAAGGTAAAGGCTCATAGTCGTCTTTAGCTTTAAAAATAAAGCATAAATCTAATGTCTTGCCACACTACTAGAGTGCATTAACCTGGGTTTTGAGTTAATTAAGTAATCAAACAAACCTGATATTACGAATTATGAATAGTAATTATTTGTTGATAATTTATCCAAGCTTCCCAAAAAATATAAATTGATAGTATTCCTAAGAAGATGCGAAGCACTAAGCTCACAGTAGAATCTGGTAGTTTTGGCAATGTGCGAGTACTCATTTGAACACCTAAAAGACCGCCACATCCCAAAACCATACCTTGAGCAAACAAAATATTGCCTTCTAATGTATGTCCTGTGCAGGCAGCTATAGCAGTGATGACAATCACGCCCAAACTAGTCTGAATTGCTACTTTAATTTCCTCTCCCAGTAATAACATTTGTAGTGGCACCATAATCGTACCGCCACCTAAGCCGAATAAACCTGCTAAAATTCCTGCTGCTCCCCCAGTGCCAATTTTAGAAACTAATGGGTTGAATACTGGGGCTGTATCCTTTATTTCTTTGAAGGATAGTTGCTTGCGAAGCTCAATCAGATAGATGTTAGTAAGTAGTATGATACCAAATGTAAATAGTATTATATAAGATGGAATTTTATTTGCGAAATATACACCTATTCCAGTAGTTAAAAAAGCTGGAATTCCTAAATAAATTACTCGTTTAAAGTCAAAGTAACCCATCCACCAATTTTGCAAACTTCCAGAAATTGAAGTAATCACAATAGCAAGGCTACTAGTAGCGATCGCTTGAACGGGAGTATAACCTAGTGTGACTAAAAGAGGAATTGTGATAATACCGCCACCTATTCCTAAAAGTCCAGCTATGACTCCAGATATTAAACCTCCACTCACTAAAATAAACCAACTAAAATCAATCATAAATAATTATTTTTCTAGAGAACTGATAGTACTGAGTGGGCATTGGGCATGGGGCATAGATTATTCTTCTTCTACCCCTGGTCTCCCTTATTTTTCTCATGCCTGTACTGTCACCGGATGGCTAACAACGCCCCCATAGAGCAACCCACCGTCATTCCACGGAACTGTACTCGATTGTGTGTTACCTAAATTGTCAGTAGCACGAGCTTGGAGAAAATATTCTCCAGGAAGTGGGTTCCATTCAATGTCCCAGCGTACCCACGCAAATGGAAAATTTGGTTCTCTCAGTCGTGCAAATTGCCAAGTTTTGCCGCCATCTAGGCTGACTTCCACACGGATAATTTTTCCTTTCCCAGACCAAGAACGTCCACGTAGTAAGTGGGTTTTAGCAGCAAGCGTAGCTGGCCAAGCCAACTCGAAAGCGCTCTTAACATTTTGATAGGTAATCAGCTTACCTTTATATGGAGCGATCGCTGGGTAATCTGCACCAACTAGAACCATTTGCTTTGTTACCCACTGCGTATATATCGGCGTTTGGGAAACCTCAATTCGCTCAATCCATTTAACGTTGGCGTTTCCTCCCCAACCAGGGAATAACACACGGCACGGCTGGCCATGATCTGGAGGTAACGGTTCTCCATTCATGGCGTAGACGACGAGCGAGTTATCTGCTAATGCTTTGCTAATTGGAACTACACTGCTGAACTTGGATTTATTTGTCTGTTTTGAGTCCAACGAATCCACATCTGCACCCTCAACGAGTACATCTTTTGCTGTGGATTTCAGTCCAGCTCGTTCTAATAACATAGCAAGTGGTACACCAGTCCACTCAGCCACACCAATAGCCCCAAGTCTCCACAGTGTTCCAGGGAGTGGTGTATTGTAAGCTTCTTCAAAGAAGCGCCGACCGTTAGCAGCACACTCAATGGCACAAGTGACTGAGATGGATGGCATGGCAATGATTTGATCGTAAGTAAAATCACAGGGGGCAGAAACGCCAGTTCCATGAATTTGCAAACGCCATGTAGACGGATCAAAAGGGGGAGGTGCGCTGCGGTTGTGAACATAGAACCAATCATTTGGTACTAAATAACCACGCCCATACATCGCTTCCCAGTTCATCTCTAATGTGCCTTTGCTATGAGAGATATACCCTGGTGGCAATGGCTTAAGTATTTTGCTGCCTTTAGTTTTAATAGCTGTCTGACTGTGAGCAGGCGCAGGTTTAGCTAATCCCCCGATGGCTGTGGCGCCAACCATAGTAGCTAGTATTTTTAGAAAGCGCTGGCGCGAAATACCCGCATCTGTACTTTTTTGCCAGATGCACTGTTCAACTCTTGCCTTTAGATAATCCTCTTGGTCAAAGAGGTTTTCATCGCTCAAGCTATTACCCCCTTGTAATTTATAATTCGTAATTCGTAATACTTCGGCTACGCCCTTCTCTACGAGAGGCTGCGCCAACGACTACGCGGTAGTTGAGCGCAGTCGAAACTCAGGACAAGCTCAGTACAAGTTTGTAATTCGTAATTTAAGATACACAGAATAAGGCTTGATGAAGAAGTAGGGGGAGCAGTGAGAAATAAGCAATGCTCAATGCCCCATACTCTATGCCCTGAAAAAACTAGCTGTTTATCGCTGTCCAAACACCGGTTATCGGATCTTGTGTGTAGTTGGGCAAATAGTGAGACAATCCGTTTTTAGCTATTTGAGCGATCGCATTTATAAAGCGATCGCAATCTTCTAATGTATTATATACAGCAAAGCTGGCTCGGATAATACTAGGAATGTTCCGTGTAATTCCTCTATCTACTTCTTGAGCAATCTCACAGTCTTGCTCGTCTGAAATATTCTTGAGTTTGCGAATGTATTCATAAGTGCAGAAAGCCCCAGCCCGAACGCCAATACCGTATTCTTGTGCCAAAATTTCTGCTACTAAGCGTCCGTCAAATCCATCAATATCAAAGGGAATAACATGGGCTAAATTATCTCCGGGAATATGTATTTTGACACCAGGAATCAGCCCAAGCCGTGTATATGTAAATTCAACTAGAGAGTGTTCGTACTGAGCAATGCGATCGCGTCCTACTGCTTCGATAATTTCAATCGCCTTGGCAATAGCGATCGCACCCATTGCGTTTGGTGTTCCGGGGTCATGGGCCCGTTCTGTATAAAAACGCTTAATCTCTAAGTTTCTGGTGATATAAGGTAGGTTTCCACCGCCAATTTGATAAGGGTAGGAGCTATCAAAAAATTCCTTTGGCCCCAGCAAAACCCCGGTTCCATAAGGAGCATACATCTTATGTCCAGAGAAAGCTACAAAATCTAAATGACATGGATCGTCATCAGCACGCATATCGACTCGTTCATGCTGAATTAACTGACACACATCGGCAAAAATCTTCGCGCCATACCGATGTGCTAAAGCTGCGATTTCGTAAATTGGGGGTCTGTAACCTGTAATTGTTGAAGCACCTGTAATAGTTACTAACTTAATTTGCTCGGCTTCGGGGAGATTTTGGTGTGCCTTGAAAATATCTTCAATTTCTGCAATACTGACACTTCCATCTGGTTGCGTTCTGTACTGCACAACTTCGTCTCTAGTAACCCAAGGCAGTAGGTTAGATGAATGCTCAATATCAGAAACTAAAATTTTCCCAGGTTTTTTTGCCCAAAGTGTGGCGGCTCCATTAATTGCTTCTGTTGTATTCTTCGCAAAGATTACATAGTTGTCTGAAGATGACCCGACAAAATCCCGAATGATGTTTCGACTGGCGTCATATTCTCGTGTAGTGATGATGGATTTTTGTCCAGAACCTCGATGTACACTGCCATAGGTGTCAAGCATTTCGTCCACGTACTGCTTGAGGGTTGCAAAGGGTGTGGTTGTAGCTCCATTATCCAAGTTCACGTATTTGACATAGTTTCCGTTAAGAGTTTTCACCTTGAAAGATAGAGACTCATCTGTAAATAACGGTCTGATTTCTTTGTCCCAAAAGCTGTCACAATTTTCTACAAACAGTGGTAATTTAGCAGTTTCTTGCTTGATATTTGCACTCATTGCAAGTATATCAGTCATCTTTAGCACCCCGATTTTAAATTTTGATTTTTTTGAAAAAGCCTAACTGCTGCAACACTTTATTTCGCGCTACAACCAAATTAATTTTCAGTAATTATGGTCTTTATAATTACTTTACTTCTAGTAGAAACCGCGGTTATTACAATTATTCTTTAATAAAATCATTAAAAATAGTATCCGTATTAATGCTCAATTTACATATTTTTATTGTAAATTACTATATAGTGTAAATAATATTATTAAGTAGTAAAGTATACTTTAAACGATTTTATTCCAGTCATTAAACAAACTTGACGTATTGAAGATAAGTCGAGCGAAAAGCTTATAACTAATGAAACCTGCAATTCCTTACTGGCAAAGTATTTATCGAGAAAAAAAGCCCTCACTAAGTTGAGATTACTCTTTAAAAAAGTTTTATATTTTACTGAAACGAATTGTTACGCCTTTATTAAGACTTTATAAGTATTTACTCGTATTGAACGGGATCTCTTAAGATTGCAGTTATAGCGAAAGCTCTTAGTTGTTTGCTGACATTAAATAGCGATCGCTTCGGATGAGAGAATTATCATTGAAGAGTAGATACTTGTACGGACATCTATATCTAAATCTAAATCTAAGTACTCAATCAGGAATTACAAAATGTATTTCAGGAAAAAATCATAATTTATATCTTAAGACAGATGCGATATTAAAGAATAAAGTATAATTAAGGGCAGTTTTTTATGTAAAAAACTTCATCAACTTCATCAGCCAGCCAATACAGTTTAATTTTTAATGTATCGGGTTTCTCCTCTCTGGCCTATCTTCAAAGGCGGCCAGAGTTCCCCTTCCACCTCTTCTTGACGGGGCAGAGGATCATAATGTTATAACGGCATCAGTCTAGATACAAAATGGGGAACACCAATTGATGATTAATTGCTGGTGCTTGTAGAGAGTTAAACTTAGCTTCTAGAGCAAACCCTGATTAGACACAGTTCACAGTTGATAAGCAATGCTAATGCCAGCACTGCTGAATATTTTTAAGCAGGTGAGTCAAGAGTGATGAATGAAGCTGACACCTCAAACAAGGGGGCTGTGATGGAATCTCTAAATTCTGCTAATTCGCCACAATCAGAGCAGGCGAATTGTCCCTTTTACTCAGTTGTGCCTAATGACAATATGACAGTTAAAAAACTGCCACTCCTCATGCCAGCTGAAGATACACAATTTTTACAAGATACCACCCAGCAAGACTGGGTTGCAGAGCCTGAAAGCGGCAAACAAGCACTTATTGACTCGGAATTTCAGAAACTGCTGGCATTGAACGAAGAATTACGTGCGGCTAACAATAAATTGTATGAACAAGTGGAGCAGCTAAAAGACAACCTAGCTGAGTCAGAAAAGGTTTTGCAGTGGCAGAAAACGCGCTCCAGCGTTAGTGAGTCGATGCTCAACCAACACACTCAGGAACTAGCTGCGGCTCAAGAACAGATAAAATCTTTATTTCAACAATTAGAAACTGCTGTACAGACTGTTCAACGTCAGGAAATTTTTACTGATACTTATAAAGCACAGCTAGAAATTAGCCAACAGCGCCTAGCCCAGTTAGAGCGAGAATGTACGTTGCTACACACTAATAACAACGAACAATCTCAGCAGTTATTGCAATCAGAAAATGTTTGTCGGGAGTTACGTACTAGACTGATGCGACAACAACGCCAGACGCTGCAATTCAAAGCAGCTTTGGAAAAATGTCTAGATACATCGGTTCCTAGCTATGACTCCTTAGAAGATGCTGCAAAACATCCTAAAGACATAACTAGTAGCCAAGGAAGATTTTCTAGAAAAGCTCGGTCTTTGTTTGCTAACGCCCAGCCAATTCAACCTTGGTCAGCAGAAGAAGAATCATTAAGTAACGATCTAGATAATTCTTGGGGTGAACCTTCAGCACCAATCCCATTCCAAAGAAATGAAGCTCCTGTAACACCGCCATCATCTCCTTGGAACTGGACAGTTAAGAAAGACACGCCAACACCAACACAACCCGCGCCATCTCCAAAAGTTGATGATTCTTCAGATACAACTGAAGCGGTTTCACCTTCAGGTTCATCAAATTTAGATCGGCAATTAGATAGTTTAATCCAAATGTTTTTCACCTCCCAGCCTGCATCTACATCACCACCACCTGCTGCGAAAACGGATGTTAGTGATGTGCCTATTTGGGATACTTTAGCAACAATCTTAGAAGACGATGAGGAACTAAAAAATCCACAGAAGGAAGATTTGGAAGCAGAAATTAATCCTTCTGCAACTACCTCTACTTCTTGGACGACGGATTCTGTGCTTTCACCAGCCAATAACTTACTGCTTTCCTCTAATCCATCTCACACTGAAACGCCTGTTGGAGAAACTGAAGATTACTGGTTAGAAGTTTCACAATTGTCAGCAAGTGATTTGTCTTCAGAGTCATTAGGTGATAACACCAATGATGACAATTCACCTTCACCAGTAGTTTATCCTCAGCGTCCACCCAAAGGGCGTAAGTCATTGGCATCTGTAGAACTGCCGAATTTTCGTCCTAAGAGTTAAGAATTAGTTGTCATTAGTCATTTGTCCTTAGAGGATGTTTGAAAAGTCCTCTTGTCGGTATCAAAAGTTTTAGATCCCCCTAAATCCCCCTTAAAAAGGGGGACTTTGACTCCGGTTCCCCCCTTTTTAAGGGGGGTTAGGGGGGATCTAAAGTGCCTAAAGTCACAGCGAAACACTTTTCAAACAACCTCTTAGTCATTTTTCTAATACTGATGACCAATACAACTCTTGGAGAGGTTGTGCCAACGACTATGCTCAGTACAACTGACCAATGACTAATGACTAATGACTAATTCAGAATTCTTGCTTCTGACTTCGGAATTATGGCTTCTGGGTTGGTTTTTGCCATCTGACTTGGCGATCGCGGTTTGCCTGTGGCGATCGCATAATTAATCGCCAATAACCACAGCCACAAGCCGGGATTTCGGGGTTCTAGCCAAAAACCCACCCGATTCAAGAAGCGCCCGAACCACGGACTTAATAAAGCACTAACCAGGGCATGACGACCAAAGTTGAAATAACTACCAAGCCATCGCCCTAAATCTCTAGGCCCAGCAAGTTCCCAAATCCATAAAAGCAAGGCAGGATTTTTCCTAGCTGCTTTCAGTGCTAAACGGTTAAAGGTTAACCAATCACAGCGATCTTTGATGAAGTTATCTGCCACCTCTGGCGGTTCGTCTGCTAATAGCCCAAAAAAGGTATTGAGCATAGAGTTAATCCGCTGGGGTGGTAAAAATTTCCCTGTGGGAACCATCATCCCTTTGGAAAATAGCCAAGTCACGGAAACGTTGCTTTGGTAGGCGCGAATTTGGTTCAAGTGGCGGAAACTCAATAAGTCATGTTTGAGGGCAGTATCCAACAGCGTTGTTAAGCGCTCTAAGTTGCGAACTAGGGAACCAAAACCGGTGAAAACGAGGGGAGATTGGAGTGATGCTGCATCACCGATCGCAATCAATCGATCGAAGGCAACTGTGCGATCGCTACTTCCCACACTAAAATGCCCTGGTATATATCCAAATGTCGGCTTTTTCCACACCAATTTGTCCATATCGCACCTGCGATACTCTGGCAAAATCGTGAAAAAGTCTTCGTACATCTCCAGCAAAGAACCGGGATTTTCAGCATTGACTTCGTGGTAATGAAATAAATAAATCGTCAGTTCCTCATCTGCTGCGGGAAACAATTCCCAAATCAACTGTCTTCCCCGCGAAATATCCCCATGACTGTTAAGAACGTCCCCATATTGGGAATCCCATACTCCCGGCTCAAATCCGCTTTCAATTGCCGCTCCCACTGTCGGACAGACACTATCAAAGGCACGACCACCGTTTAATTGCCAAGCGATGGGGGACGCAGTTCCCATTGCATCTATTAGCAGTCGTCCACTTACTTGCTTCTCAATCTGACTGGGCAAATGCTTGACTTGCAAAACTACCTGTGATATATCAATATCTGCACGGATAAATTCTGTTTCATCCCAAATTTCACCGCCTGCCGCTTGCAATTTTTGCCCACACATTTGGAGCCATTTTTCGGAATCCAAGCCTAAATTTAGGACTGTGGGTGTGTGGAGGATGGGCGATCGCAGCTTGGCTGGATTATTAGCATCAAAAAACTTATTGAATCCGTCTTTGTATTCCCTGGCAATGATGGTTTCTAACTCAGCGGGGGTGAGTAAACCCAAGTTAACCAAGCTTTGAATCTCGTCGCGGGAAATATTCCATTCTCGGTTCATCCGCCCAAAGGGCATTCGTTCTACCAGCAAGACTTTATATCCGAGTTTTGCCATCAGTGCTGCATGGATTACGCCTAATGCGCCGCCAATATAGATGATGTCGTACTGGGCATAGGGCATGGGGGATGGGGCATTGCTTATTTCCCCCCTGCTCCCACTTCGGCTACGCTCAGTGACCACCTGCTCCTCTGCTCCCCTGCTCCTTTGCGAAAACACCACTTGACGCGGCTGCTGCGGATTTTGCACCCCTTCGCGCCATCGTTTTTCCCACCAATAGGCACGAGTCAGGTCATATTCACCGTTGGGCATTTTCTGAAAATACTTGACGGTAAGGGGGTAAGTAGAACCTAGTGCGGCAAATATTGATTGCTGGGATAAATCAATTCCTGGCGGTTCTGGGTAATGATGCGGAAAACGGCTTCTGATTTCCTTGGTCAAGCATTGCAGAATTTGTCCTTCACTGGGAAAAGGTTGTTCTGCCCAACGAAACACTTTCAGATAGGTAGTTCGTTGCACCGACCAGACAAATACCGAAAGTTCTGTAGGCAAGTTTTCGGAAGGAGCCACTCCAGTATCTGTAGTAGCACTAGCTATTCTAAGGCGAAAGCCTTCCGAAGTAAGCACTTTTTCTCCATTTCCAGGTTCAAAATCTGTTTGTAACCAACTACGCACAGTTTCTGTTTCTGGAGTTGGAACTTCTAAATAAAGGATTTCTTTCATTTTTTCCTGACATCTCCCATCAATCTACTCACTAAGACAGATTTTCTTAAGGCATAAAGTAAGGTAAACTCCGCCCTATTAGTTTCATAAAGATTCAGTGAAGAAATTTTAAGAGTTTGTCAAATTTATTGTTCATTTTGTATTTCTGTAAACCCACGCCATGAATTATCCCATTCCAGACAGTCCCCAAGAAATTATTGCTCTGCGACAACAGCCAATTGATGAAGAACTAGTTGCCAGTGCGATCGCTGGAGTAATTAAAATTGTCCGCGCTCAGGGTCAATCTTTGGAAGAATTAACCGCTCAGTTGTTAGCAGACGATCCGCTGCTGGATCGGGAACAACGTCGCTGGTTAAGCCAATTAGTTGCCCAATGCTGGGAAAAGTTCTCCTAAAACCTTGCATAAGATGAAGTTCTGGTCGCAGCATTAGATTTCTGGGTCTCTACTAAATGTTGGCGATGCCTGCAACGGGCTGTGCCTACGCATTTTTGGTATAGGAGTAATAATAATGGTCAGTATGGGATTAGCAATTGGGTTGCTATTTTTGTGTTCGTCGCATAGAAGCCACTAAATTAACCATATCAGCGTTTTACGCTGTTTATGAATTTTACAATGTTCTGAAACAGAAAGACCTCTGCTTTGCGCCAGAGGTCTTTTTTTTGAGAGAAATCTTCATGCTGTTTGAACAACGCCTCGGCAGATAATTTTGTTGAGCGATCGCTAACTAAGTAAAAATAAATACATTTGCAAGCCTTGACAAAGAATAATCGTAGTCAGCGGCTCTAGCCATTTAAAATCTTATGCAGAGCGATAAATCGCTCACTACGACAAAAGTTTTATTTTAGATTTAATGATGTCTACCGATTTATCCACTAACGATCGCTTTCAACCCATCAATCTTTTTGAGTACGAAAAGCTAGCAAAAGAATATCTATCTCAAACGACACTTGATTACTATAGCAGTGGTGCTTGGGACGAAATCACATTACGAGATAATCGTGCTGCCTTTGAGCGAGTCAAGCTGCGACCTCGGATATTAGTCGATGTGAGCGATCGCAATCTAAGTACCTCCATTTTAGGACAACCCCTGCAACTACCTTTGTTAATTGCACCGATGGCTTTTCAATGTCTAGCCCATCCAGACGGAGAAGTTGCCACGGCCCTAGCTGCTGCATCAGCTGGTGTGGGTATGGTGTTAAGTACAATGGCAACAAAAAGCATTGAAGAAGTGGCGACTGCATGTAATCAGTTTCCAGATTCTCTGCGGTGGTTCCAGCTTTACATCCATAAAGACCGGGGATTAACTCGTGCTTTGGTAGAAAAAGCCTATAAAGCAGGCTACAAAGCACTTTGTCTCACTGTGGATGCACCTGTTCTCGGACAGCGCGAGAGAGATAGACGTAATGAATTTGCCTTACCTCAAGATTTACATCTGGCTAATCTTGCTAGTATCTCAGGACTAGACATTTCCCATGAAAAAGGTGAATCAGGATTATTTACCTACTTTGCCCAACAACTCAACCCAGCAGTCACTTGGGACGATTTGGAATGGTTGCAGTCTTTATCTGGGCTACCTTTAATAATTAAAGGAGTTTTACGCTCAGATGATGCCGTGCGGGCTGTAGAATATGGAGCCAAAGCAATTGTTGTTTCCAATCATGGTGGCAGACAACTCGATGGTGCGATCGCTTCTTTAGATGCCCTCGCTGAAATAGTAGCCGCAGTGGATGGTAAGGTAGAAGTAGTGTTGGATGGCGGCATTCGGAGAGGCACAGACATTCTCAAAGCTCTGGCATTAGGAGCAAAAGCAGTACTAATCGGACGACCTATTTTGTGGGGACTAGCGATAGCAGGGCAAATCGGCGTATCTCATGTCATCTCACTCCTACAAGATGAGTTAAATGTAGCAATGGCACTTAGCGGCTGCGCCAAAATGCAGGATATTGACCCTAGTTTATTGACCCTGCCACGCTTTTAGTCGGAGAACTGTTAGAAATGTGATTCCAGCAAAACTTTGAGAAATAATTTTCAGACTTGTTACAAAATCTCTTAATTAGAGTATACTAGTTAAGGTTAGATGCAAGGGCGGGTGGCGGAATTGGTAGACGCACCACACTCAAAATGTGGCGGCCTTACGGTCATAGGAGTTCGATTCTCCTCCTGCCCACTATCAAGCAAGTGATAAAGAGGTTAAAAACTTATGCGCCTGAAAAGATGGGAATCTCCGCGCAAAGAAGGCAGAAATGATAAAGGTAGAGGCGGTTCTGCTAGAAAGCGTCAACTAAAAAAACAAAGGCAAATGTTACGCCAAAGACTTAAAGAAAGTAACAAGCCAGACAATAACAAAAACGATAGACCAGGGAAAGATAAATTTATCTTTCCCTTATTTTTTGGGCTTTTATTTCAGAAAAAAAGAAAATTTAGAGATTTTTCAATACAGACACTACATTATTAAAAAATCTGTAATAAATTTGGAAAATATAAGAAAAAATTATATTCATTAAAATATACTAAATTAATTCAACTTCTAAAGCGCATATTGACGTATAAAACCCGGAGATTAAGTGGTTAGCATTTTACATTTATACTTAAGTTGTCAAGTAGTATATACTACTTGAACATCCAGCTTTTCTCTAGGAATTTATCGCAATTATAATGCTTGGATGAACTAATTAAAAATTAATTATGAAGGAAGTATGAATTTTGTCAAGCAGTGTCTAAAATCCTTAACATAAAACAGTAAGCTAGGACACAGCAGTAAATCATTGTAGTATTACCGATTAAGCCAAAAGTATACTAAAAACGCAATTGCACCTCCACGTGTTAACTTCCAACAATCACACAAGCCTACAAAAAGTCAAGAGTTATCCAATCCAAATATTAAATCGTTGCGATTGGTCTAGGTAATCTATGAATTGTTTTCTTGGATACAGGAGTTATTGATGGTGGCGAGAGTGCTTCTACCTACTAAAAAAGTGCTTGATTTTCCTATTACTGCTTTACGGTTTGACGAGCAGATACAAACAATAGTGAAGTGGGCGAGTAGGCGTGAGAGTAAAACTGTATATGTAGCCAATGTACACATGCTCATTGAAGCCCATTGGAATCCAGAGTTTGCCACCGTATTGCGAAATGCAGATATAGTTACTCCTGATGGTATGCCTCTGGTTTGGATGATGCGAAAAATGGGAGCGCTTTACCAAAACCGTGTAGCAGGGATGGATATTTTTCTCGCATTGTGTGAGCTAACTCAAACACAAAATCTGAGCATTTTCTTTGTGGGTTCCCAAACAGAAATTCTGTCTAGGATGCAAAACAGGTTAGAAAAGGAATTTCCGCAGATAAAGATTGCGGCAATGGAACCTCTACCCTTTCGTCCCCTAACTGAAATTGAAGACGAAGCCTTGGTTAAAAAGATTAACTCTAGTGGTGCTAGCGCTGTCTTAGTGTCTTTGGGATGTCCCAAACAAGAAAATTGGATAGCTCAACATAAAGGCAAAATACAAGCTGTAATGATTGGACTGGGTGGAGTTTTCCCAGTTTATGCCGGAATTCATAAGCGCGCACCCCGCATGGTTCGAGACTTAGGACTTGAATGGCTATATCGATGGATTCAAGAACCGCGCCGACTTTGCGGCCGCTATGCTAAGACTATTCCACTCTTTATATGGTTGGCTACTAAGCAACTACTATCATCAAGTCGGATTGCAGGCGTCTTTCTTCACGAGACTGGAGATTAAAGAAAAAGAAATAGGTTAAGACGAGACTCAAAGCGGTTCATCATCAAAAGAACCAGACTTTAGATGCTCAGGAAAAAATCTTCTGCTTGAAGCACGAAGATTCAAGGGTTCACCTGAAGTGATGAAAGAATTCAAATACATGGATTCCCACCAATCACTATCCTGCTGTAAAAACCCATTATCTGAAATCAACTATTAAAGTACTTGACATTAACCCAGGACTAAGTGTTATATTAACCGTAGTGAAATTGTTGGGGCGTCGCCAAGTGGTAAGGCAGCGGGTTTTGGTCTCGCCATCCCTGGGTTCGAATCCTAGCGCCCCAGTTAATCTAAAGACAGGCTATTATGCCTGTCTTTTAGAGTATTTAATTGAATTTTTAAGATGTATCTCAATGCATCTAATTTTGTAAATGTTACTTATCAGGGGATTTGAGAGCTCGATCTAGGGTTTGCCTAGCTAGTTCTGCTTTAGCTCGTGCTTCTTGGTAACGCACATTAGCTTGGGCAAAGTTTTTGAGAACTTTAAAACCTTCCTTGAGTCGAGTCATTTCCTCTTCTGTCACCGAGTCATCGGTAAATAGAATATCAACAGCTTTACGAATTTCCAACGCTTCAGATCGTGACTCCTGAACTTTCAGTTTGAGCGTGGCCAGGTTACTTAGAATCTGAACAGCTTGTGTAATCGTATCTTCACCATTAGCAGTATCAATAATTGACTCTTTTACCTCAATTAATTGTTGAGGGCCAAATCCTTCTTCCAGTTCCGTGGGTAGCTTACCTGCATCCATCAGTTCCATTAGCTGATCCATTGCTTTATCACGGGCTTTGGCTGAATCTTTTCCAGAAACAGTAAGGATAATTTCTGGGCTTTGAGCGAGAGTGTATTGAACCATATTTAAGCAGAAAATTTGCTGATTTAACCAAGCCGAAGCAAGTAATTATATCATTTTGCGTGTCAGATCGTTTGTTGATTGTCTAGTCAATTAAAGAGTTGAAGACCGAAGGTCAACACTTTGAATTTTGAATTGTTACCTCTATCCCAGCTAAGTCGCTCAAAATAAAACTTTATACTTAAGAAAAGGAATAATTTTCAATAGGAGGGGAGAGCAATGGCTCCCAGTCCCACCATCATGCAGGCTGTGGAACAACTGGGCTACCGTGTCACTGTTGGTGATGTGGCAACTCAGGCAGGATTGAATGTCGCTGAAGCTAATCAAAGCTTGTTAGCTCTGGCATCTGATGCTGGCGGGCATTTGCAGGTAGCGGATTCAGGTGATATAGTTTTCCTTTTTCCACAAAATTTTCGAGCAATTTTGCGTAATAAATACTTTCGGCTACGATTGCAGGAATGGTGGAAAAAAGTCTGGAGTGTTCTGTTTTACCTGATTCGCATTTCTTTTGGAATTTTCTTAACTGTTTCCATCGCTCTGATAACTATTACCATCTTTATGATCGTTACTGCTGCCAATTCAGACCGTGACGGCGACAATCGGGGCAGTAATTCCGGCGGTGGGGGCTTCTTCTATTTCCCAAATTTATTTTGGTATCTTAGCCCAAATTATGACACCCACACCCACTACCAGGAACCGCGACGTGAAAGGCAACAAGAAAGCAATCTAAATTTCTTTGAAGCTGTGTTTTCGTTTTTGTTTGGCGATGGTAATCCAAACGCCAACTTAGAAGAACGTCGCTGGCAAGAAATTGCTACGGTGATTCGGAGTAACCGTGGTGCAGTAGTAGCAGAACAAATTGCCCCATATTTGGATGACATTGGCGAAGGATACACAAGAGAGTACGAAGATTATATGCTGCCCGTTCTAACGCGGTTTAATGGGCAACCAGGGGTAAGTCCAGAAGGGCAAATTGTTTATTATTTCCCAGAGTTGCAGGTGAGTGCAGTTAAAAAGCGCCGTCATGCAATATCAGATCGTTTAGAGGAATTTCCCTGGCGTTTTAGTGCCGCAAGTTCTGGGCAAATTATGCTGAGTGCTGGGTTAGGGATACTAAATTTTGTTGGTGCTTTAGTACTGGGAAGTTTATTGAGAGATGGAACTGTTGCCGTCCAGTTAGGTGGACTGGTAGCTTTTGTACAAGGAATTTATTGGCTGCTATTGGCTTACGGAGTAGGTTTTTTAGGTATACCGTTATTGCGTTATTTCTGGATTGGGTGGCGTAATCGCAAAATAGGCGATCGCAACCGCGATCGCCTTTCCAGAGCAAGGGTATTAGCAAGTCCTGATGCACTTTTGCAACAAAAAATCAACTATGCTCAACAATTTGCAACAGAAAAAGTCATCGGCAACGAAGATTTAGTGTATTCTAGCGAAACTGACTTACTCGACCAAGAAGTTGAACGTTCTGCAAAAATTGATGCTGAATGGCAACGGCGCTTAGAACGTGGGAGTGGGGAATAGGAAGTAGAGGGGCAGGGGAGCAGGGGGCAGGGGAGCAGGGGGAGAAGAATTAATAATCAGTGCCCAATGCCCAATGCCCAATGCCCAATGCCCAATGCCCAATGCCCAATCCCTGATTACTTCGCCTGAATTGGTGTTAGAGCTACACCTTGATAATAATGTCCCAAAATTTGCAGATGGTTCACTCCTTGCCGAGCCAGATTGTACGCCCCCCACTGACTCATACCTAAAGCATGACCATAGCCAAGGCCTTGCAGTACAAAACTACCATCGCCCCCCTTAGTGACGCTAAATTTGGTACTTTTTAACTTAAGGGCTGTTCGCACTTCTTCACCCTGTAGCACCTTCGTGCCCTTGTTACCGACAATTTTTAAAACTTTAACACTGCCAAAAGGTGAGTATGTCTCTGGAATCATCGCTGTCACACTGCCCACATCAGGAAATTTAGCGCTAATTTCACTGGGCGAGAAGGTCTTCACCCAATTACACTCGCGGATATTTTGATCGTAGTCTTGAACAGCACGTAGATAAGGTTCGCTGCTTCCCCAAACATCTTCTACGTTTTCAGTGTGTCCGCCAGAACAAGCGTGGAAGACTGAGAGAATAATCCGGTTTTTGTAAGTTAGTACCTGCCCTAAAGTAGAATCCACTGCCGCGTAAGTAGCAGGAGATTCACTGATGACACCTTTGTAAATTTGCCAGCGATCGGGGGTATTGCCTAAATCGTAAACGGGATTATTGCGTTGTCTTTCTCGTTCGTAGAGGGCGTAAGTGCGGGCTGCGATCGCTTGAGCTTTTAGTGCTTCTTGGGGCCAGCTAGCATCCATTTCCCCACCAAGAACGCTGTAGAGATATTCTTGATCGTCAACCCAGTTAACAGCCGTTAAGCCTTTTTCTGTGGGGACAACCAGAGTTCTGCCCCGATACCAGCGATCGCCAATATAAACAAATCCTTTACCAGTTGGCTCAATCCAAAATAAACCAGACTGCCACTTATCTAAACCAACTCCGCCAGGAACGGCTTGGGCATAATATGCGCTCATTGCTGGCAACTGTCCAAGAGTCCGGCCAGTACTATCCTTAACAATCCCAGTGGTGGAACTGCCCACTTTTACCTGATTAACGCCTCTCTCAATTGCCACGCGTAAAATTACAGACGCTTGGGCTGGGGCAACCAAAGCTATCCACAAAAAGATACTTACCCACCAATAACGTACTTTAATCTGAGAAAATAAAGAGCCTAAGTAAAGTTGGAATTTCATACCGATCGTCTAATCACACTAGTATCTAATTGACGCTCTGGATTATGGCGTCTACTACTTTAAGATGAGACAGTTCTCCAACGCGGGAGGTTGCCACCTCCTACTAATTATGCATTTTGCTTTAAATATAAGTAGAACTTACGCAAAATTATGAAAAAACGTAGACATGAAGTGGCTTCTTGAAGGGTACCGCAAAGACGCAAAGTACATGTTCGCGCAGCGTCTCGCAGAGAAGTAATAAGAGTTTGATAGAGTTTTTGCGTAAGTCCTAATCAAGTAGAAATCAGAAATTAGGGAAAGTGAATCGTCCAAATCTGACTGCTTCTGACTGCTGTGGAAGAGAAATTTTTTTCTTTGATTTACGATGCCAATACCTTTTGAGAATTGCTCGCTTCATTAGCGATAATTCCAATTAAATTCAACTTACTTAAAATTTCTGTTGCTTGAGTCAGTTCAGATCGAGTCACTTTCCCCATCCGCTCTACCATTACAATACCACTGCAAAAAGATGCCACAATCCTGGCATCAACCGTGCCTAAAATAGATGGAGCATCTATTAGTACTAAATCATAACTTTGCTCAAATAGCTCTATTAGTTCTTTCATCCGTTGAGAACTGAGCAACTTCACTGTGTCTTCTGGTTCTGGCCCAGCAGTCAAAATATCAATAGAGGGGTGAATCGGCTGGATGTAATCTTGAAAATGAGTCGTTGTCTCATCAACTAATAACAGAGAGAGTCCCCAATCATTTGATAGTTCCAGGATTTTGTGCAAGCTAGGATTATGTAGATTAGCGTCAATTAGCAATACCCGTCTATGCATCCGGGCAGCGCTAGCTACAAGTCCTAAGACTAAGGTTGTCTTTCCTTCCCCTGGTAGTGCTGAAGTAAACATCAGCGACTTGAATGGTAAGGGATATTTTAATATTTGAATATTTTGATAGATCATGTCCAAAGTTTCATGGACAGGCAATTTATTACTGGCTTCTATTACAGAAGAATCTGAGCTTCTTCGGAGATTCCAAGGCAGGCCAAGCCGCCGTTTTTTGACACCACGTGACGGTAGTTTGGGTACCGATCCTAATATACGTAGGTTCGTCAGTTTCTTTAAATCTCCGGCACAATAAATAGCGTCATTAAACTTTTCCAAAATCAGAGCGGCTAAGATACCTAAAATCGGCCCAATTACTGCTCCTCCAACCAACAGGAATAATCTGTTGTTGCCCATATAAATACCGGGAGAAGGTTCTGCCAAAACTTGCCAGTTATATCCTTCCTGAGCAATTTTCAGTCCTAATGACTGTTGCGCCTGGATTAGTTGTTCAAGGTTTTTGCGACTAGTTTCTACCTTTGGCAGCAGACGATTATACTCTGCTATTAAGCTTGGGTATTTGTTTAGCTCAGAGCGTAGTTGCTGTTCTGATTCAACTAAATTCTTTTCATTGGCAGTTAGTCCTAAAACACTTGTCTGTACCAAAACAAACTCATCTACTAGCGCTGGATCGACCCCTAACATTTGTCCTTTGAATAAAGGTTTTTCCTTACTAGTATTAGTAATATTTTTTACTTCTTCTCGTAAAAGAGAAAGTTGACTTTGGCGTTGCTGTTTTAATTTTTGTACCGATGGGTAATCATCTGTGTAACGAAGCCGCTCCTTAGCCAAAGCTAGTTCAGTCTTTTGAATTTCACTTAATAATGCTTGATAGCGGCTTGACTGATTTAAACGAGAAGAGAGTAGTGTATTCTGCTGAGACGAAGATGCTATTAGTTGCTCTAGATTATCGTAGCGAGCGTTTACATCTTGAAGGTTGGCACGAGTGGTTTGTAATTGTTGTTGAATATCGGCTAGAGATTCTAGCAGAATTTTACTTTGGACTTCGGGATCGACTAATTTATGTTTTTGGCGAAACTGTTCTAAGTTTTTCTCAGCTTTACTTACCTCTTTTTTGATTTCAGGTAAGCGAGTATTTACAAAAGCTAATCCCTGATTCAGACGCTCTTTTTGCTGCTGTTTGTTATAGTTTTGATAGACTTTCTGTAGCGCTTGAAGTACTCTTTGTGCTTTTACTGGATCGTCATCATGAAAAGAAACTTTAAATGTTTGATTAAAAACTTTATTTGCTCCTATACCTCCCGCTTCTGGAGTTACTTCTAAAGGTGCTTTTTTGTTATGTTGTTTTTGACCATTGATATCTTGTAAAGTAAGCTCAGGATAATCAGAATGGAGTAAATCTACAGCTTTCTGAAGCAACTTAGAACTCAGCATCAGTTTCATCTGAGTAGTGGAATCAACAACTTGAGAATTTGAATTAGTAACTTGAGTATTTGGCTGCGATCTTTCAGATAAATTGGAATTCACCAATATCTGCATATTGCTCTGGTAAGTAGGTTTGGTATTGATAGCCAAAAGGCTAGCAACTGACATAACTACACAGGAAACCCCAAATATTAGAAAGCGTCGGCGAAGCAAAATAGTAGATAGTTGTCTGATGTCAACTGCGCCTTGTGTTGAAGTAGTAACCTGTTGCTCTTGATTCAGACTAGTCTTAGCCACTATTAAACTCCTCTAATATCGAAACACTATATTTATTGGAAGATTTATGAGAAATATGAAATGATTTTTTTACACCTAATACCATTTTAGATTTTAGACTTCGGCTACGCTCAGTCGAACGATTTTAGATTTTGGATTGGAAATTGCCTTGGTACGTCTGGTTTGGTGTAAATCCATGTGTCGCAATCATTTTTCCAAATGGTATAATAGCTGCGATCGCATACTTAATTTTTCTTCCAACAATGACAAGCTAATTTGGCACAACATTATGCCAACTGGCGCTTTCATGTTCATCAATTCATGCATATAAATTCTGAATCAGTGTTAGAAGGATAAATTTTTCATAAATATTTTATTTAAGGAATAAAAATCTTGACGAAAAATTAATTATTTTTCCTAAGTATTTGAGTATAAAACTATCCAACTCACAATCTTACTAGATATATTAAAGTGATTTTGATAACTTGTAATAAAAAAAACACATTGATAAAAATATTTAAACCATACTATTTGTATATTATTGATACATCTATAGGAATCATATTTGATTTCTGAAAAAGACTACGAGATAATACGGAG
>NZ_JAVRCK010000093.1:0-35235 GCF_034530815.1 Nostoc sp. DedSLP03 | reverse complement strand
ATTCTAGTCTCAGCTTTTTTTTGGGCTTTTTTCAACCCGTCGAACTCACGTTAATTTTAGTAAATCGAAAAGTTTTCCCCCAAAAGCCGCCCCATCAAAGGAATTTGTTAATAATTACAAAGACTCAATCTGCTAGGGATTTCCAACATTACTAAATTTCTTTATACCGCAAATTACCAGCCAAGCTCCTCCAGAGGAGATTAACAACAACGGTGTTAACCAATCACCCCAACGCACATATAAAGTCTTTGTCTGTCGCCGATAAATTGTTTCAGCATGAGTTTCGTAGGTATTATATCCAGACATCCACAAGGTTCTGCCATGAGGATCTACAAAGGCTGAATATCCGGTATTAGTTGCCCGTGCTGACCAGCGATCGCTTTCAATTGCCCGCATGATATCCTGTGCATGATGCTGAAATGGCATGGATGCAGTGTAATGGGCATCGTTAGAAGAACTGACAATAAATTGTCCACCCGCAGCCGCTTGACGGCGAAATTGTTCGGGAAAAGCAGATTCATAGCATATACTAGCGATCGCCCGACCAAAAGGAGTGTCAAATAGCTGATTTGCTGAACCAGCAACTTGGTGTGCATCCAAAGGCGACAAGCGCTGAACTAGTTTGCCTAAAATTCCTTCAAAGGGAATATATTCTCCCAAAGGTACTAATTTAGCTTTATCGTAGCGGCTAACAATCTCACCTTTAGTATTGAAAGTAAACAAACTAATTGTATAACTGTCTCCCCGTTCGCCAAAAGCCCCAATCCAAGCAACTACGCCTTTTTCTTTCACAGCTGCGACTAAGGCCGTTTCCAGCAAGTTACGCTGGAAAATAGGTAAGGCTCCTTCTGGGGTCAGGACTGCATCTACACCTTGGTCTGCTAAAGTTAGATATCCATTAGTATAGTTTTCTTGGGCACGACGAAACCCTTCGGAACTTCGTAAAAGTCGGTTCGGGATATTACCTTGAACAATTCCCACTTTTAAGGCTGCTTCTGGGGGTTGAGCAATGGGACGGCTGTATAAGATAAAACCAATGAGGTGTAAGGTAATTAATAATCCTGTGGCGATAACCCAGTATTTATTAACAAACCGCCAAGGCGCGGAGAAGCCAGTGCGTTGGGCGGGTTCCCCGACTTGAAGCAACTGGCGCGACACAGAGAAAATCTTGGCGTCCTTGGCGTCTTGGCGGTTCATCCATCCTTCAGCAATTAACCCGTTCACAGCAACGATCGCTGCTGTCACAGTATTAGGCCCAGAGAGTTGTCCTAGATGTACAATTACAAGATTATGCGGACTTTGGGTGTAAGCAAGAGAACTCCACCACAAAGGCCCAGCGCTCCAAAGACTCTCTAAGCCGCACCAGACGGCTGTACCAATCAGTACACGTAACCACGGTTTTTGTCCGGCTAGGCGAACCATTACAGCCGCCCAAATAGTAACAAATATTCCTCCCAATACAGTGATAAATCCCCAGCAAAAAAGTGTGATTGCCAAACTTGGCAACCACGGAACGCCCAACCAAGTCATGGGATGAATTCCGGTAATCCACCAGAGGGCGACACCGTGAAAACCTATACCCCAGAAGAAAACAGGGGGAGCAGGGGGGGATTGGTTTTTGCGTTTGCCAGAAGTGATAACTAACACCCATAAGGGAGCTAGAGCAATCCAAGCCAGAAACCATGCACCTACAGGGGCAACGGTTAGCCCCATTAAAATGCCGCTAGCTAAGGCAATTAACCAAGGAAGCAAAGAGATAAATTTATCCCCCTGCCTCCCCTGCAACGCCAGCTCCCCTTGCTTTTTACTCTGCTTCTTCTGCATCGGCAGCATCAGGTGGAATTATTGCTACTCCGGTAATAGCGTCATCTTCATCTAAACGCTGCACTCTGACTCCAGTCGCCGATCGCGATTGGATCGAAATTGCATTTACCGCTTGACGGATGATAATACCGCGATTTGTCACCATCATGATTTCATCATCATCATTGTTGACAATGCGTAGGGTTGCTAGCTTGTCTTTTGTTTTGCGGTTTTTGAACTTGGTTGCCATTAAACCCTGACCAGCACGATTTTGCAGCCGGAATTGAGCAACTGGGACGCGCTTACCATATCCACCCATTGTAATTACCAACACCCAAGGGCCAACTATGCCACTGCTAGGCACTTCTACTGACTCTTCAGTAATTTCGGTAATTTCGATATCTTCTGTTTCGATTGTTTCGATATCTTCAATTTCTGCTTCTGCAACATCCAAACTTTCCAGAATTGCTGCGGGGAGAATATCCATACCCACGAGTTCATCTTTATTTTTGAGTTTCATGGCTTTCACTCCACGAGTTGCCCTACTTAAAGGACGCAGTTGTTCGTGGTTGCATCGGAAGTGAATCGCCATCCCGTTACGAGAACCAATGATTACACTATCCTCGACTTTAGCGCGTCTCACCCAGCGGAGTTGGTCGCCTTCTTCTAAGGAAATGGCTATCAAACCATTGGCACGAATGTGACTAAAGGCTGCCAATTCGGTTTTTTTGATATTGCCACCTTTGGTGAGCATGACCAAATATTCTTCGTTGCTGAACTCGTCAACCGGTACAATCGAGGTGATTTTTTCCTCTTTGGGAATCGGTAGCATTTGCACAATTGGTGTGCCGCGACTGGTACGCGAACTCGCTGGGATTTGATAAGCTCTCAGGCAATAAACAACACCACGCTCGCTAAAGAATAAAATACTGTCGTGATCGCAGCAAGTCAAAAAATGCTCAATGGTATCATCATCTTTCACCTTGGCTGCGGCTTTGCCTCTAGTAGCACGGCTTTGGGCTTCAAAGGTGTTAACTGGCATCCGTTTGATGTAGCCTTGCTCTGTCACCAGAATTATCGCTTTTTCATTGGCGATTAAGTCGCGATCGTCTAATTCCCCTTCCCCTGGTAAAATCACCGTGCGGCGGGGTGTGGCGAAGTTAGTTTTCAGTTGTGTGACTTCAGTTTCAATGATTTCTAGCACTCTCTCCCGGCGTGCCAAAATATCTTGCAAGTCAGCAATTTTCGCTTGTAATTCTTCGTGTTCCAGACGAATTTTGTCTGCTTCTAAAGCAGTCAAGCGGCGCAATTGCATTTGCAAAATCGCATCTGCTTGTACTTCTGAGAGTCCGTAAGTTGTGATTAATTCGCCTTTGGCTGTAGGTGCATCGGGAGCATGACGAATTAAGACAATAATTGCATCTAAATGAGACAAGGCTATTAATAATCCTTGCAGGAGATGGTCGCGTTCTTCGGCTTTCCGCAGTTCGTAGCGGGTGCGTCTGGCAATGGATTCGATGCGGAAATCCAAGAAGACGGTTAAGAACTGCTTGAGGGTGAGTACTTGGGGTTCGCTATTTACCAACGCCAGCATATTTGCGCCAAAGTTGGCTTGCAATGGCGTTTGCTTGTAGAGGTTGTTCAGCACAACGCGGGGATAAGCATCACGCTTGAGTTCGATGACAACTCGCATCCCGTCGCGATCGCTTTCATCTCGGATATCTGCAATGCCCTCTAGACGCTTCTCGTTCACCATTTCGGCGATTTTTTCAATCAGCGCCGCTTTATTGGTTTGATAGGGCAATTCGGTGATGACAATTGCTTCTCTATCTGGGCGTCCCCGTTGTTCAACGGTTTCAATGTTAGCAACACCACGCATGGTAATGGAACCACGTCCGGTAGTGTAAGCTTCTCGAATCGCAGATGTTCCTAAAATCTGCGCCCCAGTCGGAAAGTCTGGGCCGTGGACATAGTGCATTAATTCCAGATCGGTGATTTCTGGATTGTGGATTATTGCCACCAAAGCATCAATCAATTCGCCCAAGTTGTGGGGGGGAATGTTGGTGGCCATGCCCACGGCAATCCCAGAGGAACCATTGAGCAATAACTGCGGAATCCGTGCTGGTAAAACTGTGGGTTCTTGCTGGGAACCGTCAAAGTTATCGGCAAAATCTACGGTTTCATACTCGATGTCGTGGAGTAGACCAGCGCTAGTTAAAGCTTGCAAGCGGCATTCGGTGTACCGCATGGCGGCTGGCGGATCGTTATCTACCGAACCAAAGTTACCATGTCCGTCAACTAATGGCGATCGCATGGAAAAATCCTGCGCCATCCGCACCAAGGCATCATATACTGCCGTGTCACCGTGGGGGTGATATTTACCCAATACTTCCCCCACCACACGGGCGCATTTCTTAAAGGGGCGATCGTGGAGCAGACCTAGCTCGTGCATTGCGTAGAGAATGCGACGATGCACAGGTTTTAGACCATCCCTGGCATCTGGCAGCGCCCGACCCACTATCACGCTCATGGCGTATTCCAGATAAGACTGCGACATTTCGTTTCGCAAGTCTGTCGGGATAATCCTCTCCTGTGAGGTTGTCATAACCTAAAAATCTCCAAAAATCGTAGATTTTAGCTTTTTTACTCAACAAAGCGCAAAATTATTCTAAATTGCTCTTGAATAATTGCTATAATTTGATACAATTTTAGCATATATTGCTTGTTTATGCCTGGGCAGCTAACTCAAGCGCTGGTTCAATCCATAGCTTCTCTTTGGGATTTGAGTTGAGATGCGATCAGGGGAACTTTCGGGGCAAGAAAAAATCCAATCAAACTGGCAAAAAGGATCGGTGTCAAAGGACTCAAGTTAGTCAGTTTTGATAGTAGCAAAGTCGTACTTATGGGTGTGCGTGTTACAGCTGCGTTGACAGCCGCCATTGTACAAATCATGGCCAGGGCAGGATCGAGTCCCGGAATTAAGACTGCTACTGCTTTACCAATGCAAGCACCAGTGAAAAATAGGGGAATGATGAATCCACCGCGCCACCCACCTGTTACCGTAATGCTAATGGCAGCCATTTTCCCAAGGGCGAGAGTTAAGAGAAAAACAGCACTAAAGTTAGCTCTCAGGACTGAATCTAACTCTTCATGTCCAAAATAACGGGTGAGGGGTAATAAAACTGCTAAAATGCCAAGTCCCACTCCTGCTAATGTTGTGCGTACATAAATGGGAACAGGAGTTGATGCAGAGACGCCTAGACGTGAAACAGCTTGCCAAAAGGCATCGCAGCCGCGAAAAATACCTATAAAAATCCATCCCGCCACTGCTCCGATCATTCCAAACGCGATCGCGATCGCAAAATCATCAATCCTTTCTAAGTGATACTGAGGAAAATGCCAAGTGGGGGCAATACCCAAATGTGTAATTGCTGCAAACACTAGATAGCTAGCACAACTCGAAACAATGGCTGGCATTAAAGCTTCGTAATATTCCACAATATGCTCGTGGTGCAAAATCTCTAAAGCGAACATCGCACCACCAAGAGGTGAGCCAAACAAGGCAGTAAAGCCAGCCGCCATTGCTGCTAAACTCATGGTTCTGAGGTCTTCACCTTGGAGTTTTAAGCGATCGGCAATCCAAGTACCAAAAGAACCTGTTACCTGTACCAGTGGCGCTTCTGGGCCAGCACTACCGCCTGCCGAGATGCTGACTAGAGAAGCAAGAATCATTGAAGGATTTTTGCCAACATCTAGGCGGCCGCCACGAAAATGAATATTATCAACAATCACAGCGATTTCACCGGGATTTCCCAAATAATGAATCACTAGACCAATAATTAAACCGCTAAGTGGCATCACTATCAGCAGGCTAAAACCCTCAAATCGCTGGAGTCTGTGAGTTAAAAACTCTAGAATATTCCAGTACAACGCCGCAAATAGACCACCAGCAGTCCCCACGACTATCCAGCGGATAACCCACTGCGAAATCATTAAGGGATTACGCTTTACCAGTCCAAAAAGTTGAGCAAATGTCCAGCGTTGAGTTTGATTACTAGCGGGGGGCTTGTTTGGTAACACTGCTTATTTCCTATTTGTGAAACCTAAAGTACTGAATATTTACGCTTTTTATGGTAAAGGCTATTTAGTTTAGTAAATCATTTTTGGTCTACAAATAGCGATATTTTTGACAGGCTATAAAAAAGGGCGTACAGATGTACGCCCCTAAAATATTTATCTGCGATCGCACTTTATACGGTTCGGATAAGTATTTTGAACTCATAATTACCTTTGGGGAAAAGGTTACTGGGTTTGGGTTAAAGGTTTTTTCTCCCCCCTTTCCCCTTTAACCTTTTCCCTTTAACCGAACCCTATTGTGATCGCACCCTCTTTAACAAGAGTAAGGATTATTGAAGGTTTCCCAAGCAGCTTTTACAGCCTTTTGCAGGCGAAAGTTAAAGTCTACTAAGTCTTTCATCAATAAGTGCCAGTTTCTCTCAGCTTCATCTTGAATTACCGCCCAAGAGTTTTCTAAGCGATCGCTTTGTATCAGTTTCCTACCTTCAATTAATTCGCGTGCTTGACGCACAACTTTCAAATAGGTTTCACGGGTGAGAGTACCTGCTGAATCAGCCTCAGCTTGAGCGCGTCTTTTTAGCGCCTCAATCAACGCTTTGGTTTCGCGCTTTACCTCATCAGTTTCACCAACCATTTCGGTTTCTACTAATTTGTCGGTTTCAGAACTTATTTTTACAATTACTATGGATTCAGTAGATTCGATATTGTTAGAATTCATACTTAAAACATCCTTAATTGCAAAGTTTACTCTTTAATAAAAATTGCACCCTATCTTAATAGCCATTAGCCATTTATCCCTTTTACAAAGAACAAATGACTAATGACTAATGACAAATTAATAAGCTTTTGTTGGCAGTTGTTGCTCTAATTTCAGCAATGCTGCAACTCGCATTTCTGTAGCCGGGTGACTGGAGAATAAGTTACCTAGAAACTGTCCAGAAATGGAATTGATAATTAATAATGGCTCATAAGCTGGATTAGCATTTAAAGGCATCTGCCTTGCTGAGGCTTCTAAGCGTTGCAATGCCCTAGCTAAGGCGCGGGGATTACCAGTTAATCTCGCAGAACCGGCATCAGCAGAAAATTCTCGCGTGCGCGAAATTGCTAGCTGAATAATTGTTGCAGCCATCGGCGCAAGTATGACTGTTAATAAAACTCCTATTGGATTTCCACCTCTATTGTCATCTCGCGAACCACCGCCAAACCATAAGCTGTAACTAACCATTTGGGCTAAGAATGAGATCGCACCAGCCACAGTAGCAGCAACAGCTTGAGTGAGAGTATCACGATTAATAATATGGGTTAGCTCGTGGGCGATAACACCTTCGAGTTCATCCTCTGGCAATATATTTAAAATACCTTCGGTGACAGCTACAGCAGCGTGTTCTGGATCGCGTCCTGTAGCGAAGGCGTTAGCACCAGGGCTAGGAACGATATAAACTTTAGGCATAGGAATATTAGCGCGATCGCTCAATCTCTGCACCATCCCATAAAGTCCTGGTGCTTCCCTTTCACTCACAGGTTGCGCTTGGTATACTGCTAGGGCTATTTTATCTGATTGATACCAGGAAAACAGGTTGGTTGCTGCTGCCAAGCCAATCCCGATAATCAAACCACTAGAACCGCCAATTACCCAGTAACTAATTGCAATCAAAAGACCACTTAGTGCAGCAAGCAAAGCAGCCGTTTTCAATTGATTTGTCATGTTTTTGCTCTCCTGCTAATGCTGTGTAAATTTTTTAGAAAACAGCATTACTTTAGCTATATTTTGATTTTATCCAGCTAAACTGAGATATATGGTACAGAAAACCTATCAGATAAGTACGGTTTTCCTACCTAAGTTTTAATAATACTAATTTAGTTATAGAATCAACCTTTATAAAGAGTAAAAAAACATCTATCTATAGGCATAAATTACAATGGTGATGCTTAGATTAGGCTATGTATACACCATTAGTTAAGATCCATTTCAGTAAGTTGGCGAGAAAAAACCTAACTAGGTTACGAAATATAAATACACCTAAAACCCTTACAAATGACCAAGGACAAATGACAAATGACAACCCTCTCCTGAAGGAGACGCTGCGCGAACACTAGTTATCTTTATTTGCATCTACCTACTTACTTATAAAGGTTCTGAGTCTATTCCTTCTGCTTGATATATTTGTTGGGAAAATAGCTGAAAATCTAATTCGCACGCCTTCAAAGCTTCAGTGGCTTGTGAGTATTTTGGGGCATCAAACAAATCGCGATCGCGGATTTTAGGCAACCAAGAACGCAGTTTATTTAATTCCGCCTCGTTCTCTTCTAATTCTGCAAAGGTGAGATTACCTATTTTCCGTTCCTCGCTCAATTCGCTATGCAAATCCCGACATTGCCCCAAAAACTCTTGATATTCTTGATCTGCCTGCTGTTGAAAACGATTTACCAACATAGCATTTTGCTCAAGTTCATCAATCCAAATAGTCAATAAATCAGCTTCACCACCACCGGCTGTAATGTCTGCTTTCAATTCTGCCAGATATTGTTGCAAATCTTCTCTATGCGGTAGCACGCACACCGACTGCTGTAGATAAAGTGCGCCCCAACCCTTGAGTTTACGCCAAACATACACCCGTTGGGTTGAAGGCTGTGCGGGTACTTTGTACACCAATAAGTTCCAACACTTTCTGTCCATAGATAAATTGTAACAGGTGTTGCATTAAATTGATTTTATTGTTAGTCTACTTATGCAACATCTGTTGCATTACAGAAAAATTATGAGTCTGAATCATAAAGTCGGAAGCTCACTTATTGGTTCTCAAGAATTACAGAGTTGATGTAGTAAAAGCCAGTCAGGTAAACAGGAAATATGCAACTACAAAATAAATTTTTCCAGACAATTCCCCGCACTGTTTGGGTATTGGGATTTGTCAGTTTGCTGACAGATATTAGCTCTGAGATGATTAATTCTGTATTGCCCTTATTTTTGGTATCAGTTTTAGGGGCGAATGTTTTGACTGTGGGCATCATCGAAGGCATTGCAGAAGCAACAGCTTCAGTTTTAAAAATCTTTTCGGGAGCGTTGAGTGATTATCTAGGACATCGTAAAGGATTAGCGGTGTTTGGGTACGGCTTATCCACCTTTGTTAAACCACTATTTGCTGTAGCTACCAGTCCAACTGGGGTGTTAATAGCTCGATTTGGCGATCGCATTGGTAAAGGTATTCGGGTAGCGCCCCGCGATGCCTTAGTTGCCGATTCCACAAGCGCAGAGGTACGCGGTGCAGCTTATGGATTGCGTCAATCTCTCGATACTATTGGAGCATTTTTAGGGCCTTTAGCAGCATTCATGCTGATGACTGCTTCCGAAAACAACTTCCGCCTGGTTTTTTGGCTAGCACTCATCCCTGGATTTTTTGCAGTCGCTTTATTAACAGTAGGAGTACGCGAACCACAAACAAGTGAAACTCAAGAAAACCGAAGCAATCCTCTGCAATGGCAAGCTTTACGCAGTTTGGGCCAAAGATACTGGGTACTAGTAATAGTGGCATTATTATTCAATTTAGGCAACTCCAGCAATGCTTTTTTGTTGCTGCGAGCAGAACAAACAGGCATTTCTGCCTCTCTCATCCCATTGACATTAATGGCGATCAACATTACTTATTCATTCAGCGCCTACCCAATAGGAATACTTTCTGATCGCGTGGGTAAATTTGGGTTACTAGTAGGCGGATTTCTCTTATACGCTTTAGTCTATCTGGGTTTCGCTTTTGTGCAGACACCTTGGCAAGCGTGGGGATTGTTTGCCCTTTATGGTTTGCATTTGGGTATGAGTAAAGGATTGCTGTTAGCGTTAGTGGCAAATAGTATCCCTGCAAATCTGCGTGGCACTGCTTTTGGATTCCTCAACTTAGCTGTAGGATTAGCGCTTTTACCTGCCAGTTTGCTAGCTGGTGGCTTGTGGCAAACACTGGGAGCAGAGGCGACATTTATTGCTGGGAGCTTGTTTGCGTTGGCAGCTGTATTATTGTTAGTTTCTCAAAGAAACAAATATTGAAAAGCAAAAATGGTATCCTTAATTTGAAATCAAATCAATGGCGATGGAGCTCGCCGAAACCGCCTTTCCAGTCCGAAAATTCATCACTGGAAGGCTGATGGCTCCTACTTTCCTTGCTAACTGCGGGAGAGTAGGGCTTGGCTAAATGCATTACCTGACTCCCCTGTAGAAAGTATCTCTCTACAAATCGCACCTCAAGGAGTCATGGTATGAAACACCTTCGTCAGTTTGAACCATTTATTGCCTTACCTCATCTAATCAAGTGGTTGCCCATCTCCTTTGTGGTTGGCATTCTGGCTGGAACTGCTTCTGCGGCTCTTTTAGCATCATTAGAATGGGCAACTGATTGGCGAGAATCGCATCGGTGGATTATCGCCTTGCTTCCTTTTGGTGGCTTCTTGAGTGGTTGGATTTATCATCAATTTGGTCGGACTGTAGAAGCTGGAAATAACCTTTTACTCGAAGAAATTCATAACCCCAAAAAGATTATTCCTTTTCGTATGGCTCCTCTTGTTTTATTAGGAACAGACCTTACCCATTTTTTTGGTGGTTCAGCCGGTCGTGAAGGTACAGCATTACAAATGGGTGCTTCTTTGGCAGACCAGTTAACTAAAATATTGCATTTTCAAGGGGCTAATCGGCGAATTTTGTTAACAGCAGGTATCAGCGGGGGATTTGCTTCAGTTTTCGGTACTCCCTTAGCTGGAACCGTATTTGGCCTGGAAGTTTTAGCGATTGGTAAAATTCATTACGACGCTCTTTTTCCTTCTTTAATTGCTGCGATCGTCGGAAATCAAGTAACTTTACTATTAGGTTTACATCATACAGCATACCGACACGCTCCCTCTATACCGACGCTCACAATTTGGGGATTGATTGCTGCGATTATTGCAGGTGCAATTTTTGGAATTGTCGCGAGATTCTTTGCTAAAGTAACTCACCAAATTAGCCACTTATTTAAAGCAAAAATATCTTATCCTCCACTGCGTCCTTTGATTGGCGGTGCGATGATAGCAGTAATTGTCTGGTTGAGTGGTACGACTAAATACATTGGGCTTGGTATCCCTACTATTATTGATTCTTTTTTCACTCAGCTACCTCCTTGGGATTTTGCAGCCAAATTGGGTCTGACTGCTTTAACTTTAGGAGCAGGTTTTAAAGGAGGAGAAGTTACGCCTTTATTTTTTATTGGTGCAACTTTAGGTAATGCTTTATCGTTATTTTTAGCATTACCTGCACCACTGTTAGCAGGAATGGGATTTGTGGGTGTATTTGCGGGTGCAGCAAATACACCTTTGGCATCCACATTAATGGGAATTGAACTATTTGGTTTGGAATCGGGGATATTTATTGGTATTGGCTGTGTAGTGAGCTATTTATTTTCAGGTCATTCTGGAATTTATTCTGCACAGCGTATTGGGTTGAGTAAATACTCTGCTGTATATTTAGAAGAAGGGATGACTTTGGCTAATTATGGACGAGAAAAAATTGATTTACCCAATGATAACGAAGAAAGAGGAAGTAATTATCAGGAATAATTTATTGATGTAATTAATGGATAATTGGAAGAGTGTGTATTTTATCGCCGTAGGTATCGCAATTTCAGACTAGTGATGCATGAGCGATAACCGCTATGCTTAACTTATATATTTGCGAACATTTCACAAATATGGTGTTTAGGATGAAAAGTTACTATGCTCATAGAGTTTAGTATTGGCAATTACCGATCCTTTAAGGATAAAGTCACCTTTAGTATGGTAGCTGCCAATATTGTTGCGAAAGAAAGAGAACTTGATGACAACAACGTTTTTGCGGTAGATGATGATCTAAGATTACTCAAAAGTGCTGCAATTTATGGTGCTAATGCCAGTGGAAAAAGTAATCTTGCGAAAGCTTTGAGCTTTATGAAGTGGTTTATGATTAATTCCTCTAAAGATACTCAAAGTACAGAAAAAATAGGAGTTGAGCCGTTTGAGCTAAGTACAGAAACTGAAGTACAACCATCTTTTTTTGAAATTGTGTTTCTATTAGATGCTAAAAAATATAGATATGGGTTTGAAGCTAATCAAAAAAGGATTATTTCTGAGTGGTTATCTTATGTTCCTAACACAAATAAAACCGCTCTTTTTGAGCGAGTTTCTGAGGGAAATTCACGTAAGCTCAAATATCTATCTAAAAAGTTTAAGGCTGAGGGTATTTACCCAAAAACTAGGAGTAATGCGCTTTTTCTATCAGTAGCTGCTCAATTTAATGTTGAAATAGCTGAGAGAATACTAGATTGGCTAACAAAAAAAGTAAATATAGTTTCAGGTTTAGACGATCAAGTTCATTTGATTCATACAGTAAGTTATTTAGCCAAAAATAATGATAATAGATCAGAAATTATTCAATTAATAAAACAGCTAGATTTAGGTATAAAACAAATAAGAATAAAGCAAGCAGAAATTATCCCTATGGAACAAAGTTCTTATCATTTCAAAACAGAAAGTTCAATTAAGACAGGGCATCAAAGATTTGATAAAAAAGGTAATTCTGTTTCTATAAAATTCTTTGATTTAGAAAATCAAGAGTCGGAAGGAACTAAAAAAATAATTTCTATTGCTGGACTTTTGGTAGATACTCTTAAATATGGCAAAATTCTGATATTTGATGAATTGGATGCGAGACTTCATCCGCTAATCAGTAAAGCAATTGTTGAATTATTTCACTCCAGAAAGACGAATTCTAATAATGCACAACTAATATTTATGACTGATGACACCAATTTGCTCAGTAATAAAATCTTTCGCAGAGATCAGATTTGGTTTACTGAGAAAAATAAATATGGTGCTACAGATTTATATTCATTAGTTGAATATAAAATACAGAATGATGCCTCTTTTGAAAGTGACTATATCAAAGGCAGATATGGTGCTATTCCATTTATTGGTGACTTAAGTCAACTTCTTGGTGAGCCTAATGCCTAGAAACCGTGGCTATGCCGATAGAAAAGTTGCCACAAGAGAGCTTAGGCAAATATTTTTAATTATATGTGAAGGTGAAAAAACCGAACCAAATTACTTCATGAGCTTTCGTGTTTCCACGACCATCAAGCAAATTGATGTTAGAGGATTTGGATACAACCCAAGTAAATTAGTACAAGAGGCTAAAGAATTAAAAGCTCAAGGAGATTACGATCAAATTTGGTGTGTATTCGATAGGGATGATTGGCCTAAGCAAGATTTTAATAACGCTATTGCAAATGCTGAAAGAGAAGGATTTAAAGTTGCTTACTCTAATGAAGCTTTTGAATTATGGTATGTATTGCATTTTGAATTTTTAAATACTGGACTTCCTCGCAAAGATTACATAGGTAAGTTAGAGAAAGAGAAATTGCTTGGACACAAATATAAAAAAAATAGTACGACAATCTATGACGAAATAGAAAATAGGCAATCTACTGCCATCAAACACGCTAAAAGTCTTCTCAAGCAATATAACCCTTCTAATCCAGTAAATGATAATCCTTTAACAACAGTACATCTTTTAGTTGAGGAGCTAAATAAATTTATTCAATAATGCTTATCTTTGAGATAAAATCAATTATTTTTATACCATATACTGCTTATTTTTATCTACTAAATCATCGCTTTCAATTCTTCTAAAGCTTGAAAACTTCCTACTTGCCAACTACGTTCTACGGCAGCAGGGATAATCTCAGTAATCGCTATATCTTCAAAATTAGGACTGATGTTAGATTTTATATATTTTCCCTCTTTCAGTAAATAAATAGAAAGGCTCCCGCTATCGTAAACCCATAATTCTGGAACTTCAATGGCTTCATAAGCATCAAGAGTAGTTTTTGATGTCACATCAGTTTCAATCGCTAAATCAGGCGGCGGGTCATCAGGCTGCAAGCGGCGACGACCAATCATTTGTTGATAATTCTGAATATAAAAGCAAGCATCAGGTTCAACTCCTGCTAAACCTTGCTTTTTAAAGGTGGTGGAACCAAAAGGTTGATATCTGATATCTTTAGCTTTCAGCAATATTTTGACAATATCAGAAATTAAATCTTTGGGTATTTCATGTTCTGGTAAAGGAGCCATAATTTCTAAAGAACCTTGGCTGTAGGCAATTCGGGTAGTTCTTTTTTCTCCCAATTCTTGTAATATAGATTCAAATTCTTCCCACTTAACATCTGGAATTGTTACTGTGCTACCAGGTGCTAACTGCATCTGGCTAACAGCTTTTAAAACGGGGATAGCAGCAGTCACGTTGCTTTGCTCCAATTCAAAATTCAAAATTCAAAATTCAAAACTTATTAGGTTGCGGTGGATAATACAGCCCACCGTAACCTTTAGATTAATAGAATGAGTTTAACAAAAGTGGCTAAAAGCGATCGCTCTACACTTTAAACTTCTCAGCAATCCGCTTCATCGCCTCTTTGACATTCTCCCGGCTGTTAAACGCCGATATGCGGAAGTAACCTTCACCCGCAGCACCAAAGCCAGAACCAGGTGTCCCCACAACGTTGACAGTTTGCAGCAACTTATCAAAGAATTCCCAACTGGATAAATTATTAGGAGTTTTCACCCAGACGTAAGGTGCATTCACGCCACCATAAACTGATAAACCGGCGGCTGTGAGTTTCTCGCGGATAATTTTGGCGTTTTCTAAATAGAAACTCACCAATCCCTTGATTTGTGCCTGTCCTTCTTCAGAGTAAACCGCTTCGGCTCCCCGTTGGACGATATAAGAAACGCCATTAAATTTGGTGGACTGGCGACGATTCCACAGTTTCCACAGTTCGACATCGGAACCATCGGCGGCTTTTGCTGTCAGTGTCTTCGGTACTACAGTTAACGCGCAACGGGTTCCTGTAAAACCTGCATTCTTGGAGAAAGAACGAAATTCGATCGCAACTTCTCTTGCACCTTCAATTTCATAAATTGAGCGCGGAAGCGACGGATCGGTGATATAAGCTTCATAGGCTGCATCAAAGAAAATAATCGAGTTATTCGCTTTAGCATAGTCCACCCATGTTTTGAGATATTCCTTGGTAGCAGTTGCGCCAGTGGGGTTATTGGGAAAGCAGAGATAAATTAAATCGACTTTCTTTGAGGGAATCTCGGCGGTGAAGTTATTATCAGCCGTAATTGGTAGATAAACTAAACCCTCAAATTCGCCTTTATCATTGGCATCCCCAGTATTTCCCACCATCACGTTAGTGTCTACATACACAGGGTAAACTGGGTCAGTCACGGCTATAGTGTTGTCATGACCAAAGATTTCTAGAATATTGCCAGTGTCGCACTTAGAACCATCGGAGATAAAGATTTCGCAGGCATCTATATTGGCTCCCCGTGCTTGGAAATCTTGAGTAGCAATTTTCTCCCGCAACCAAGCATAGCCTTGCTCAGGGCCGTAGCCTTTAAAAGTATTGCGATCGCCCATTTCTTCCACAGCTTTAATCATTGCTGCGCGGCAAGCCTCCGGCAGAGGTTCGGTAACATCGCCAATGCCCAAGCGGATGATTTTAGCATCAGGATTGGCTTCTGCAAAGGCATTCACGCGCCGAGCAATTTCTGGAAACAGATAACCCGCTTTCAGTTTCAGGTAGTTGTCGTTAATAGTTGCCATAGTAAATATAAAAAACGCCCTCAAACAGCTTACTGCTAATTTATGAGGGCGATAACTTTGTTATGGGGAGTGGGGAAGAGGCAGGGGAGCAGGGGGCAACGGGGAGAATAACTAATGACTAATGACTAATGACTAATTAGACATTTATCGGCTGTTTATTTTCGGCTGAATAACTATTGCTATTATCAATTCCAAACTGCGTGAGCGATTCTTTCCCTGTAATCAATCTTGCTCCGCGATTACGGGTGAAATAGCTCCATGCCCACTGAATCATTACTACTAATTTGTTATTAAATTCAATTAAGAAGTAGATGTGAATAAATAGCCAAAACAGCCATGCAACGAAACCTTTCAGCTTGGTAAAGCCGAAATCGACCACAGCAGAATTGTGCCCAATCATTGCCAAACTACCATAATCGGTATAAGCAAAGGGTGGCAAATTGTTACCTACAAGCCGCTTTTGGACTAACTCTGCTACATATTCACCTTCTTGCTTCGCTACAGGTGCAACACCAGGTAGCGGTTTACCATTTTGATGAGAAAAATTTGCTAAGTCGCCAATTACAAAAATATTCGGATGTCCCTTAATACTCAAGTCAGGTTCAACAATAATCCGTCCAGCGCGATCGCATTCTGCACCTGTGCGTTCTGCGAGGACTTTTCCCATTGCGGAAGCTTTCACACCTGCTGCCCATAATACCGTTTTTGAGGCAATTTCTTTAACTTCATCGCCTTGTTTGAGGGTAACAATATCATTTTCAATATTTGTTACCAATGTTTTTGTCTGCACAACTACACCCAAGCGCCTTAAAGATGCTTCTGCTTCTTGTGATAACTCTGGTGCAAAGGGTGGCAAAATCCGATCCAAACCTTCTAATAGTAAAATTTTGGCTTCTGAGGTGTCGATGTTGCGGAAATCATCTTTGAGGGTTTGATTTGCTAATTCGGCGATCGCACCAGCTAACTCTACACCAGTTGGGCCACCACCCACAATTACAAAAGTTAACAAAGCGCGGCGTTTTTCTGGATCGGTTTCTTTTTCTGCGGCTTCAAACGCCGAAAAAATCCGGCTACGCATTTCTATCGCATCTTCTACAGTTTTCAAGCCGGGAGCAAATTCTTCCCAGTTGTCTTTGCCAAAGTAGGAATGCTTCGCACCTGTGGCGACAATTAAGGTGTCGTAAGGTACTGCTTCGTCACCCACAATCACTTTTTGCGTTTCTGGATCGATGTTATTCACCTCTCCCAGCAGCACTTTCGTATTCTTGCTCTTGCTGAGAACAGAACGCAACGGTGAGGAGATATCAGCAGGAGATAGCGCACCTGTGGCGACTTGATATAAAAGGGGTTGAAATAGATGAAAGTTACGTTTATCAATCAGAGTAACGTTTACTGCCGCTTTGGCGAGTGTTTTTGCTGCATAAAGTCCACCAAAACCACCGCCAACGATTACTACTTTATGGGGTGGATTTTTGTCAAGTGAATTTACCATAAGAAATATTATCGTGTATGCCGACTATTGTAACTATTCTTAACAGATTTGTATCAAAATTGTCATCATATATTTTGTATTGCTCTTTACATTTGAAAAAGTATTAAAGTAATCGAGACTACAGGATAAACAAAATTGTTTAAGAGAAAGGTACAGACAATAAGAGTTTGAAATCTTTCAATTTTTGTTTATCTATGTAGATTTATCAGAGGTAAATGTAGAATTTATGCAAGTTTAGTCAGAAATAGTTGACTCTGGTGTTTGTGTCAAACGTGGTGAATGAGTTCGCCGCCAACGCCTAAAGCCATAGACAAGAGCAACAAAAATTAATAAATAGGGGCTGTAAACAATTAACCAAATACCCAGTTTAAGTAAGCCAACGGAAAATGCCCTCAAAGAATGGGTAGAGTTATTCCAAGTTTCCTTAACTTGTAAACCCAAGTCAGGTTGAGGGCTGGTACTAGAAACTGCTGCTTCTAGGTTCAGCGTAATAGTGGAATAAGCAACTTGATTTTTGAGGTTTTTCAGTTGGGCATCAATTTGTTCTATGGTTTGTCGGACATTACTCAGTTCTTGGGAAACACTAAGCACATCTATCACAGAACCAGCCCGATCCATAATTTTTTGCAAATTAGCTTCAGTCTTTTGCAAATTACTTAATCTAGCTTGGAAATCTACGAGGCGATCGCCTACATCTTCGGCAGTGATATTACGACTATTAACAGTGCCCAATTTAGCTAGTTGCTCTAAAGTAGGTTCTAGCCGATTCTCTGGTATCCGTAATTGGATTGTTGCTGTGTAACGCGGGTTGTCGTTTTTGGGTTGTTGTTGTTTCAACCCGATTAAATCTCCTTGCTGTTGATTGATAATTTGCGAAACAGCATCAATAGTCTTATCTACAGAGTTGACAGTCAAAGAAATTGCTGCCTTTTTGATCAGTTGGGGACGAGAACGCGCTATTGGTGCAGCTTCTGCATTTTGGGAAATACTGTTTTCACGGGCACTTAATTGATTTACCCCGTCATTGGCTGCAATTTGAGGTACAGATTGAGGTGCAGACTTATTTGCTGTCTGTTGGGAAGAGGCGCAACTAGTGAAAATCATCCCTCCCAATAACGCACTTATAAATAAAGCAGATGTGCGCGGTAATTTGGTTGCAGTATACATAATCTACCCCTAGATAGATGAAGTTAACCCTAGTATTACTGAATAAGAACTCAAAGCCTGTATTGTTGCGATTTATGTAACAGGATTTGTCATTTGTCATTTGTCATTGGTCATTTATTGTTCTCCCCTGCTCCCCCGGTTACTGAGCGCAGTCGAAGTATGCCCCCCTACTTCCTCTGCTCCCTTGGTTACTCTGCCTCCCTTACTCCCCTGCTCAGTCCAAAGAGATAAATTGAATGATTGATAATTCATCTGTGTTACTCAATTTGGGGTACAATCGTAAGCCTGCCAATAAATGACGATGCTTGCTGACAGGAGATGCTTCTATGGCCCGGATGTATTATGACGAAGATGCCAATTTAGACCTTTTGGCTGGAAAAACTATTGCTATTATCGGCTATGGTTCTCAAGGTCATGCCCACGCTCTCAATCTCAAAGATAGTGGTTTGAATGTGATTGTGGGACTATATCCGGGTAGTAAGTCAGTCGCAAAAGCTGAAGCAGCTGGATTAACTGTGAAAAATGTTGCAGATGCTGCTAATGCTGCTGACTTCATCATGATTTTGTTACCTGATGAAGTTCAAAAAACGATTTACAAAAACGAGATTGAACCCAATCTAGAAGAAGGGAATGTGTTAGCTTTTGCTCACGGTT
This sequence comes from Nostoc sp. DedSLP03, assembly GCF_034530815.1. Classification (NCBI taxonomy): domain Bacteria; kingdom Bacillati; phylum Cyanobacteriota; class Cyanophyceae; order Nostocales; family Nostocaceae; genus Nostoc; species Nostoc sp. DedSLP03. The sequence continues at coordinate 16,381 of NZ_JAVRCK010000093.1, read as the reverse complement.
TCAATATTCACTTTGGGCAAGTTGTACCACCAGCTAACGTCGATGTGGTGATGGTAGCACCAAAAGGGCCGGGGCATTTGGTACGGCGGACTTATGAAGGTGGCGAAGGCGTACCAGCGCTGTTTGCAGTTTATCAAGATGCCAGTGGTCAGGCACGCGATCGCGCCATGTCTTACGCTAAAGGTATTGGTGGTACTCGCGCTGGTGTTCTCGAAACTACTTTCCGCGAAGAAACCGAAACAGATTTATTTGGCGAACAAGCCGTATTGTGCGGTGGTTTGAGTGCTTTAATCAAAGCCGGATTTGAAACTTTGGTAGAAGCTGGTTATCAACCAGAATTGGCTTATTTTGAATGTCTGCATGAAGTCAAGCTAATTGTTGACTTGGTTGTGGAAGGCGGTTTAGCTAAAATGCGCGACAGTATTTCTAACACAGCTGAATATGGCGATTATACTCGTGGCCCACGGATTGTTACCGAACAAACCAAAGCTGAAATGCAGAAGATTCTCAGCGAAATTCAATCTGGACAATTTGCACGAGAATTTGTTCTAGAAAACCAATCTGGTAAACCAGGATTTACCGCTATGCGTCGTAAAGAATCTGAACACAAAATTGAGGAAGTTGGTAAAGATTTACGCGCTATGTTTAGCTGGTTGAAAAAAGCTTAAGCAAAAAAATAACATCAGACATCTCCAAAAAAAAGAATGTAGAGACATAGCAGTGCTACGTTATATTTAATTTCTGGAGATGTCTAAACATCATTTGCTTTTAGTTTTGAGATAATCTGCAATGTACTCTCCATAAGTATCGCGCAACATTTGTTCTCGAAATTTGAATCCTAATGTTTTTGCTCGACAAGATAGAGATTCGCACAAGCAGCTGCGGACAGCAATTGATTCATATTCAGTAGTTTCGTAGTCCCAGGAAATCTCTTCACCTGCTTCGATATCGCCCAAAGGAACGAAGTCATATCCTCCAAACTGATTGTTTTTTACCCCAGTATTTGGATCGCAAGAATGGTTAATGAAGATAGCAGGCTCATCTAGTTTTACATGGCAATTAAAATTTATCTGAATGGAATAAATTGTTCGTTCGGGAACTTCTTCAATTGGAATACCCACCACGACAGTTTCCCCTTGGGCAAATTTTTTTGTAACAAACACTCCTCGTCCTTTTGGTGTTTGCTGAATCGTGATATGAGAATTGAGTTTTACAGCTGAAATCGACTCTATTGTAGTCATAGATCAAGACCTATTGGATTTAAATTTCTTGCGACTTCCAAGTTTTAAACTTGGCTTATACCAATTCTCTGTGAGGCTGCACATTATTTTGAACCCTCCCAACCTTACCTTAGCAAGGGAAGGTGACATTCTTTCTATGTATCTTCATATAGAATTGATATTAGTTAAATTTCACTTTCGAGGTAAAAATTCGTTTGCTGAAAAATCGTACAACTAATAGCAATCTTGAGATAAAATTCGAGTTCAGAACATAAATTCAAAATCTTTTGCATCCTGTAACACTATAGTATATGACTGAGGCATATTCTGTTAATCTTTAATATCTTGAACAATCCGAAAACCCGCGTGCTGATAAAAATTTGGACGGAACCAGTTGCGGTAATATTTTAAAGCTTCTGTACCATTAGTTATCCAACATCCTCCTAACATCATTTGATGTTTATCATCAAAAAATATCGCAGAATTATCTTCATAAAGAAAATGAGGCTGATATCCAGCAAGAGGGTTTAAGTTATTACTCAACCATTCCCAAACATTCCCACGCAAATCATACAATCCCGAAGAGCTTTTGGCTGTTTCTAACATCCCAACGGGACTAGGGGAGCCAAATTTTAAATTGAGATTATAATTTTCTACATCATCTAATAAACTATTACCATAAGTTGCTAAATGGTATTCTGGTTCACTCATTAAACGAGTATCTTTCCCTTGCCAACGACAATAAGCCATTGCTTCATAATGATTGACTTCCACAGGCCAATCTAGGGGTAAGTCAATTTCATCAAACATAGCTCGATATTTATAGCTACCATTTTCATGTAACCAAAATTTGGGGCATTGAATACCGTATCGAGTTTTCCAATTCCAAGATTCTTCATCCCAATATTCTTGATTTTCGTAGCCACCAGCCTTGACAAAATAGATAAAATCAGCATTGGTAATCAGATATTTGCTGGCGAAAAAGGGTGCAACTTCAACAATGCGATCGCCATAATCAATATCCCATCCATAAGTTGAATCATCTAAGGCTTTACCAAGTTTTACTACCCCACCAGCAACTTCGAGCATTTCGTTCTGAGGAGTGTAACCATTAAAAGGAGCATATTGCCAATTTTGAGGACGTTTCACTCTCTCAATTGGCAATTGACGAATTAACATCGAAGAAGTTTCAATGTGAATACGCTGGTGTTCCATCCCCATCATTAAAGCCCAAAGGGGATGATTGGGATGAATTGGCAGAGTAATTGGGGTAGTTTTAATTACTTCAGAAATTACAGAATATGCTTGTTCTCGGTACTCCCAAGTTTGTTCAACTTGCGGCCATTCCAAATGAGCGATCGCTGCATTCAACTCTTCTGGTTTTTCTGGATCTACTCCAATTTCAAACAAAATTTCATACTCTGGATTGAGGCGTTTTTCTAATAAACCCACCTGAATTAATTTATTGATATAGAAAACAGCCGAATGTCCCAGATAAAAAATTAGAGGATTTCTTAAAGGGTCAGGATTGAGATAAAATGTCTCTTCCCCAACTAGACTTTTCAATAATATATCTTCCAGTTGCCAAGCATTTTCAAAGTAATCGAGGATTGCTTTGTTATTACAACTATCAAGTTTTGGAGGTTTAGCAGATTGTAGACTATTCATGGTCTAATTCCTATTAGTGAACAATGAAACAAATTAATTATCTATAATTATGATTTGATTCCTGAATTTACTTGCATAGGTAAAAAATACGGAAAAAACAATAGATATATACTGAGTTTTTTGAAAAAACAAATATTAATCTTATCGGATGTGTAAAACACAATAAAATTGAAGGAGGGATCAAATAAGATTCTTAAATATGACAGATTTATTATTTAATAGCAATACTTATTTTTTAATATTAGTTTTTTAAATAGTACTAAAAATATATCGAGTTTGAGTAGTAGTTCCGTATATTTGAATAATTAAACCTCAACCAATAAATCATTCAGGGGTAATCAATATAACTATATTATTAAATGTAGAGGCTCTTGAAACTCTTACCAATGAAAAATTACAACTCTCTAAAGAGAGTTTTATTTATTTTAATTTATTTAAAATTAAATGAAAAATAATTGTAGGTTGAGTAGCGAAGCCCTTACTACAAACCTTTAATTGTTTACATCGTCCTACTTAGGTGGGTAAAATAATGACTACAACTTTGCAAGATACATCTCCAATTATCATTGCACACCGGGGTGCTAGCGGCTATCGTCCAGAACATACTTTAGCTGCTTATGAATTAGCGATCGCACTTGGGGCTGATTATATTGAACCTGATTTAGTTTCCACCAAAGATGGCATTTTAATTGCTCGTCACGAAAATGAAATTTCTGAAACCACAGACGTTGCAATTCATACAGAGTTTGCTCACCTGCAAACCACTAAAATAATTGATGGCGAATCAAAAACTGGCTGGTTTACTGAAGACTTTACCCTAAAAGAACTAAAAACACTACGAGCTAAAGAGCGAATTCCCCAACTGCGATCGCAAAATACCACTTATGATGGACTTTTAGAAATTCCCACGCTGCAAGAAATCATCAATTTAGTCAAGGTTAAAAGTGGCGAAATTAATCGGACGATTGGCATTTACCCAGAAACTAAGCACCCAACTTACTTTCAATCTATTGGGTTAGCCTTAGAAGCACCCCTACTTGCAACTTTAACAGCTAACGGTTATCAGGGAGTTAACGCACCTGTTTTTATTCAGTCTTTTGAAGTCGGTAATTTACAAGATTTATCCACAAAGACTGATTTACCTCTAGTGCAATTGCTGAATAACAATGGTAAACCTTATGATTTTGTCGTTAGTGGCTGCGTAGGCGAAGCCCGCCGTAGGCATCGCACCTATACAGATTTAGTCACAGCATCAGGTTTAGCAGAAATTGCCAAATATGCACAGGCGATTGGGATTCATAAAAATTTATTGGTTCCTAGAGACAACAATGGTAAATTGCGTTCGCCTACATCATTAGTGATAGATGCTCATGCGGCTGGTTTGCTGGTTCATGTCTGGACTTTCCGCAATGAAGACTGTTTTTTGCCACTGGATTTTCAAGGAAATCCTCAAGGTGAATATGAACTATTTTTCAACTTAGGTGTTGATGGCGTATTTAGCGATTACCCAGATACAGCAGCTTGCCACCGTACTCTTCAGTGGTAATTTGGTAAGGGAATAGAAAATCACGGCAAGGTAACATGGTTTTACTTAAGTGGAAATCCTGTATAACAGCAATAACTTTCACCGCAATCAGTCTGACTGCATCTAAGTCGGCATTGGCGGTATCTTTATACTCAGTTACTGACTTAGGTAATCTTACAGGAGAAGCCTACAGTTATGCTACAGACATTAATGACTCAGGTGAAGTAGCGATTAATTCTTTGGACAGTTCTTTTTTTTACAGTAATGGTTCTGTCAAAAAAATTAGTCCGTTGCCTGGCGATAATGTACTTGCAGTCAGTGGTATCAATAACTTGGGGCAAGTAGTTGGTAATTCCATCGGTAAGACCGACGGTGATAATAACGTCTTTATTTACAGTAATGGGACAACGCAAAATACCGGTCTTAAAGGCATTCCCTATGCTATCAATAACTCAGGTGAAGTGGTTGGCGGTACAACTGGTGGCGGTATATTCCCAAAACTTGCCTTTCCCAACGGAGCCGCTTTCCTATACAGCAATGGTAAGACGACTATTATTAACAATAACTTAAAAGAAAATTATGTTGCCTATGGCATAAATAATCTAAGTCAAGTAGTTGGCATTTTTGGTTCTTCCGGCCGAGCCTTTTTATCCGACAACGGCATAATCACTAATCTCGGTACTCTCCCTGGTGACAGGTACAGTCAAGCAAACGATATTAATGACTCAGGACAAGTAGTTGGTAGTTCGGGACTCACTGGCGTAAATGATAGTCGTGCTTTTCTGTATAGTTCCAGCACGGGACTGCAAGACCTTGGTAGGTTACGTCCTACAGATTTGTTTAGTACTAGTTTGGGGATCAATAATTTGGGTCAAGTAGTCGGGTTTTCTGGCACTAACAATAACTTTTTTGCCGCAGTTGGCAATGGTTTACGGGCTTTTCTTTATAGTGATAACACTATGTACGACTTAAATGACCTGATTGCTCCTGGTTCAGAGGGTGGCTTTACCTTAACAGCAGCATCTGCCATTAATAATAAGGGACAAATTGTCGGTCGTGGTGCAGTTAATGGTGAATTACACGCCTTCCTGTTGACGCCAATCTCATCTGTCTCTGTAGCTGAACCAACTTCAGGTGTTCCTATTTTGTCGTTCGGCGCTGGTGTAATTTTATTTGCAGCACTTAAGCGCAAACCTGACTCTAAAAGTGCAACCAGATAACAAAGAAGTTAATGCAATAACTTCAGGTAGACAAAATGATTACTTGGGAATATGGATTTATAAAAATGCTCGTTGAAAATCTTTCAGGATATGTCTCGAAGCGTGGCTTAGAGACACATCTGTACTTTAAGCAAGGGATAACCTCACTTAAGTTGTTCTTGATTTTCACAAACTAGTCATCACCTGAGCCAATTGATTAGATAAATCAATTACAGACTCCTGGGATTTTTTAAATAAAACTCCAGCTAAAAAATAATAATCGCCAGAATAAAATGCCATCTGATTTTTTTGGAGTTTTTCGATGTGCTTCTTTACCTTGGGATCAGAGCTATAGTAACCGAACTTTAAAGGTAAAACCATGAAGTTTTGAACATAATAACCATTTTGTTTTGCTATGTTCAATGTATTGATTGGATTAGAAAAGCTAGATATTAAAACTAACACATTTTCATAACCTAACGATAAAAGCTCATTGGTAACTGTAGCTCCATCTATGCCCCCAAATAATAGTGGCATATAAATATCATTATCTGGTGCTGGGAGATAGGGTGGATTGGCTACAAGATACTCGGCATCAGGTTGAGAAGAATTAAACAAAGATGAGTTGTGGATAATGTATTTATTAGTGAGATTGTATTCATCAATGGTTGAATTTGCAACTTTCCATGCAGAAGTATTTAATTCAAATCCCTGAATGACACCATCAAAGTTGTTTCTTAATAAAGAATTAATTACAGGACTACCATCTCCTGAACCAAACTCCACAATAGATTCGGAATTTTTACAATTTCTGATCACAAAGCTTTCTAAGCAGCTTGAGTAGAAATTAGATTCTTCAGGGCAAAAAAAGATATCTTTCATTTGATTTAATTTCCAGGTGTAAGGTATAATCAATGTAATAGGTGGTTGTTTGTTACTTTTTATTCAGGCAATAAAAAGTTTTCCTTTAGCAAAGGATTGCTAAAGAAATCTCAGCGCAAGTGAATTAGCAATAAAATGATTTAAGAATGTCAAATTAAAAGGCTAATAATAACTTGCTATTTTTGATTTTTTAGATTGCTCATACAAATAAGGCGGCTTATTCTGCTTCGCGTATCGATCGCACAACAGCACGAGCAGCGCGATCGCCCATTTGTTTCTCCTGGTCATAGCCAAGCAGCAGTTCCCAGGCATCATTGGGATATCGTTCTGCCAAAGGCAAAGCTACATCATCTAACATCCAACGACCGTGGCGTTCATCTTCCTTGATGTGTAGTTCCCAATAACCCATCGCTGCTTCTGATAGTTCCAAGCGTTGCGCCGCCGCTAGATAGTTTTTATAAGTCGCAGGGCCAGCCACTTCAAAATATGTCAACGCGCCACTGTAACGTAGGAAATAGCGTTTGCGATCGGTAGTCAAAAAATTATGATTATCGCAAGCTAAGACTTCCCAAGGCACTAAATCGAAGTATCCTTCTGGTTCGGTGTTCATTCCAAACTCAGCCAGCATTTGAGCAAAAAAAGTCGAGTGCTTGCGGGCTAAACGACCATTGCCGTACTCTTCTAGTAGTACTCGCACCAGCGTACACTGCACTTCATTAGCAGCACCACCCAATACGTAGCAAAGACGGCTACCTTCCACCAAACCATCAAAGGAACCGATCGCTAGCAAGTGACGATAACCAGCTTCAGTCATTTCTTCACGAATGTAGCGGCTATTCTCCGATAAAGGCGGATTTAAATCAGCAGATGCACGCTCAATTAAAGCTTGTTTGACATCGAGTTCTTGTAGTGCAGCCACATCGATTTGTGCTAGTTCCCACTGTTGCCAAGCAGCTTCAATTTGGTTACGACAAGAGTGCAAATAAAGCGATCGCTCATTGTTATAATGCCGCAAATCGTCGTACCAAAACAGCTTTAGCCGATTAATTCGATAAAGTATCCGTTGGAGAAAATGGTGAGCCTGCTCATCAGAGCGATCGTTTCCATAAGCAGCCGCAATTGCCATAGAGAGCGCCTGTTCAAACTCACTGGCTATTGAAGGTTTTGCATCCAGCTGACGATCCAAATCCTCCATCGCTAGCAGTTCTATAAATTGCTCCTGGGCACGGTCGTATTTGGTAATTGTCCTTTCTTTAGTTTGCGTGCTATTTTTCGCAGCCTCAGTCTTAGGAAATATAACTAAATTGCTTTGCATGGAATCTTCGGTACTTTGGAAAAGTGAGAAATTACTTTCACCTCTAATATCTAAGTTTCCACACAGTAGCTTTCTGTACCTCTTTCCCTGGTTATAAAGAAAAATTAACTTTCTAAGAAAAGGGAGTGGGGCATAGGTGTCAACTTCAGTTGGAAATAACTTATCTGTTGGCTGACATTCCCGCCCGGAAATAAATTTTCCGGCTTTTAGCTTAACTCTACTGAAGTAGACTGGAGATTTTTGGCGATATTTAGTCATCTTCAGATGACTTTAGCGATGAGACGGGAATTTCAATTCCCGGCGGACAAGGGGTTTGGCGTTAAGTTGACACCTATGGGAGTGGGGGGGGCAGGGGAAGCAGGAGAGACAAGGTGACAAGGTGACAAGGTGACAAGGTGACAAAAGTTAGAACTTGCAACAAGTCTTTTCCTTCCCCTTGTCCCCAAGTCTCTTAGCAATGCCCTGTTTGGCTAATGCCCTATACCCAATCCCTAAAATACCCCAGTTTGAGTTTCGACCTCAATTAATTCAAAGCGGTAATTTTCAATTACCGGATTTGATAGCATTTGGTCACAAATGGTATCAAGGTCTTGACGGGCTTTCTTCTCTTCAGTTGAGGTGATGGTGAGTTCAATGTACTTGCCAATCCGCACCTGGTCAACGTTATCGTATCCCAGTTGCTTAAGACCGGATTGTACTGCCACACCAGCGGGGTCTAAAACTGAAGGACGAAGGGTCACGAAAATTTTGGCTAGATACTTGGTTTGCACGGGCTTTTGCTGAATGCTGCGATCGCTATACTATAACTTTCTGTTCCAACTGAGTGAAAATAAGATTACGAAGCGGTTAAAGTTAATCGAGCGATTAGCTCATCTAACAGCTTCAAACTACAGTGGCATACTTAAATAATTGTCTATGAGAGCCATACGCACCCGCAGTCAAGAGCGTATTTTCAACCTCCTGAAAAATATCAAAAAAGGCGTTTCTGCCCAAGATATTTACGTAGAACTACGTAATACAAATCAGAGTATGGGTTTAGCAACAGTTTACCGTTCTCTAGAAGCCTTAAAACTAGAAGGCATAGTACAAGTGCGGAATTTGGCTAACGGTGAAGCCCTCTATAGCCTAGCACAACAGGATAAACACCACCTTACCTGCTTGCAATGTGGTGTCTCAATTCAGATTAATCAATGTCCAGTTCATGACTTAGAAAACCAGTTAGAATCAAGCCATAAGTTTAAAGTTTTTTACCACACCCTAGAGTTTTTTGGGTTGTGCAGTCAATGCCAGGTGAATCAAAGTACTGGAATTAGTCAATAGTTATACCAATTTTATGAGACGGATAAAGCGTGTTTTACTTCTGATTTCTGTTAGCGGTAGCAGGGCGTTTAGCCCATTCTGACTTCTGAATTCTGCTGTAATAAATGCTTTATTCAAATAAAACTCAACCAACTAAATACATCTGCAACTGTTAATTGCCAGTTTTCCAAAACATTCAAAACTGGTAAGATATCTTGCTGTTCTTTTAATTCTGGTAATTTATTCGGTTCAAAAATCATGATGGACTCATCAGCAGAATCGAGTAACCAACCTAGCTTTGCTCCATTTTGAATAGAAAATGTAATTTTGCGGATCACTCGGTTGGGTGATTGTTCTGGTGAAAGAATTTCGATTATCCAATCTGGAGGAATCTCAAATTTATTTGTAATTCTACCTTTTGCATCAAGGGGAATTCTTTGCCATTCAAACACAGCAATATCTGGTACTATTGAACGACCTTCAAATGTACAACGTAATTCAGGAAAGGCATAAGCAATTTTTGGCGGTTTAGCAATCTCATTAATAGCTGTGACTAAACTGCTTTGTAAAGTACTGTGTTCTCCTTGCGGCATAGGCTTTTGGTATATTTTTCCGTTAAAATACTCGCTTGCTGGTTTTGTATCTGATAGTTTTAAGAACTCTTCTATATTTAATGCTGTAGTTGACTCAATAGATAAGGTCATAATTTACAACTTATCAAAGCTTGATTATTTGATCACTGGAAGAATGCGACAATTTAGTGCTTAGACGTAGCCCGTCATAGACATCGTATTCCTCTCACTAGTCATTGTAATTTTATCAAATAGGTCAGATGAAATATTAGGCGATCGCATAAAGTTTATTGTGTTGTAGAAGAAAATCGATTAACGCGAATAACTTTTCCTGTTAATGTTGATTCCGTAGAAATCACTGCATCAATATTTATTGCTAATCGATTCCAATCTAAATCATCTTTGCAGGCAATTATCCCAGTATGTTCGGGTTTAATCTTATGTAATTTAAAAAAATCACGACGATTAAGAGTTAATACAGCCCGATTTTATAATATCGCAAACTCTAACACTATATCATCAGAAATTCCAGCTTTGCCTGCTTCTTGTATGGTGATAACATCATGTCCAAAAGTACGTAATAATTCTACCGATTTACGCGGAAATTGCTCATCTGCTAACAATCTTGCCATACATCAACAGGATATTTTAAGAAGCATCTAAAATTGCATCAGCTTCTTCTTGTTCGTGAATAGCAATATCAATTTCGTGAGGAAATGCTTCAGCATAAAGCCATGCTGTTACCAAATCAGCTGCGCTAAGTTGAGGATATTGATCTAGAATATCAGCATCTTTAGCACCTTGTCGTCGATAAGTTACTAACAACCAAACAGGAATGCGTGTTCCGGCAATACAAGCATCAGCACCCATTACACCAGGGGTTTTGGTAATTCCATGATTGTTCGTATTAATACCTTGGGTTAAGATGCGAATTGCTTCAACTTTTTGGGCTGGTGTTAAGGATAGTAACTGTGTTTCTAACTCTTGGGCTGTCATTGGAAACTATCTAAGATTAACTATATTTTAACGGGGTTTGGAAATTTACTACATAAGAGGTTAAACTGCTGAAGTAATTTAATTACGATCTGATTGCGCTGAATTTTTTCCTTTATTAAAGGATTTGCGATCGCAATAAGAGCGTTGATGACCTGTTCTGGGTTAATTATCATTAGTCATTAGTCATTAGTCATTAGTCATTTGTTATTTGTCAGGAGGCAGAAAGCAGGAGTTATTTTCTTCCCCTGCTTCCCATTTCCCATTCTTAACTAGAGCGATTATTTTCTAATCCTGGAATTTGCTTAGAAAATAAATCGCTAGAGTTAACCTGACCATCTGAAACGACAGAACGTATGCCCTCTAAAGCAGCGGGAATGGAACGCGGATCTATAAAAATCACCTTACTGCTATCGCTTTTACCAATTGTCGCGCCCATATCGAGATAACCCAACGCAAATAATACTTCCACTGCTTTATTAGCATTGGGGTTATTGTGGAGCTTTTGGGCAATAATTTCTGATGACTCTGCGATCGCCTGGGCTTTTAAAACTTGTTGCTGACGTTCTGCTTGAGCCTTCAAAACGATCGCCTTTTGTTCGGCTTCCGCTTGCAAAATTACCGATTTTTGACGAGCTTCCGCATCCAAGATTTGCGCGTCAGCTTTACCTCTGGCGCTATTCACAGCAGCTTCGCGATCGCCCTCTGAAGTTAAAATTGCTGCCCGTTTGCGTCGTTCTGCTGACATTTGCAATTCCATCGATTCTCGTACTGCTTGAGACGGAATAATATCTCGCAGTTCTACCCGTGTCACTTTTACACCCCAAGGATCGGTAGCAACATCCAAATCTCGTAATAAAAGCTCACTGATGTGGGAACGAGCAGTAAAAGTTTGATCCAACTCCAGTTGTCCCATTTCGGCGCGAATTTGAGTCAGCACCATATTTATCATTGCCGCTTGGAGATTTTCTACCTTGTACCAGGCTTTTTCCATATCCACAATGCGCCAATAAAACACTGCATCTACCTCAATACCAACGTTGTCACGGGTAATGCACTGTTGAGGAGGAATATCTAAGACTTTTTCTTTGATAGTTTCTCGGTAGACAACTCTATCTAAGAAAGGAACGACAAAGTTTAGTCCTGGTTCTAGTTTTTTGTTATAGCTACCCAATCTTTCCACCAAAGCTTCATTGCCCTGATTGACGACTTTCACTGAACCTGCTACAGCAGAACCACCAAGAGCTAAAAATACTAGTAAAAAAAACTGTTCCATTGTAAATCTCCTAATTTTTAATAAAGGGAGTGCAAAGTGGAGGAGATGAGTGAGCAGAGAAATTAGAGTAAAAAGAACTATTGAATTGTGACAAATGACAAATGACAAATACTTCGACTCCTTTCGACTTCGCTCAAGGCAAGTCGCTCAGTACAAGTGACAAATGACAAATATTTAAGAATTCAACAGATTTTCCGGTACAACAATCAAAGTAGTACCTTCCCTCCTAACCACATAAACTCTTTGATGGGGTGGTATGGTAAATTTGTCATCGTCACATCTTGCTTGCCAAGAATTTCCCTCATACCGTACCCGCCCTGTTTTTCCAGGCAGAATTTCTGTTAAGGTTTCAGCTATGACTGCATCCCGAATTTTTGATTTGCGTTGTCTTGGTTGCAAAAACCGACGAGAAAGCACGATTAGGGCTATGGAAAGCAATAGCCAAACTACAATTTGCAACCATACACTTCCCATACCCACTCCAGACAGCAGCGCCACCACAAAAGCGCTAATTCCCATCATCAAGGCGACAAACGCCGACGGTAAGAACAGTTCCATTAAACACAGAACTGCTCCTGCCAGAAGCCAGATTAAGGTAAAACTTGGCATAGCGCCATCCTAAACTCTACATTGACGTAAATGCATTTCTACGATTAGATACAGCCAGATATAAGTTATTTACAGAAAACAAAACTGGGTATTTCTACCAATAATTTTGTAATTTTGATTAATTTCAGTAACAAGGTGTAGCTAACGGTACACAAGTCCAGTTTATTCTAGCCTTCAATTCATTGCCAGCTAAAGTTAATCGAAGTTTATGTATAAATAAGAATTCAGAATTCAGGAGTCAGGAGTCAGTAGAAATTCTATAGACTCTTTGGTAGCGCAGCAGTAGCCCAAAATAAGTATTGGATATTACAATTCTCAAACTCTATCCCTTTTTGGGTAGAGTATTCTAAATTCTGACTTCTGACTTCTGACTTCTGACTCCTGACTCCTGACTCCTAACTCCTGACTCCTATATTTATGATTTCTACTCAACTGATAATTTTTTGTATAAATCCACGCTGTAATAGCCCCATTAATCCTATGGGAGATAACGTTTGTGCCAGTTGCCAAACTCCTTTAGTTCACCGCTATCTTTGGGCGACTGGCTCATTGGCTGCTTGCATCCCACCAGGCACAAAGGTAGCAGATAGGTATGAGGTAATTAAACAGCAGATTTGGCTGGATACTCAACCGGGACTGCCGCCAGATGTACCTGAAGAATTGCCAGCCGAAGTAATTCCTTATTTACAGTTATATCAACAGCGGTTGCACCTGCCCCAGGCTTATGGATTTGTTAGTAATCTTGAAGAAGATACAACTGATATCCTTTTATTAGAGAATGCGCCGATAGATAAGACAGGAAATATCTATCCAACTATTGTTGAGGCTTGGGAGGAAGCCACGGCAGTACGACAAGTTTATTGGCTGTGGCAAATTCTCCAACTTTGGACACCTCTAGCAGAATTGGGACTTAGCCGCAGTTTACTAGTAGTAGACAACTTGAGAGTCGAAGGTTGGTGTGTGCGACTTTTGGAACTCTATCAAACACCAGCTGATGAAAAGTTGAGTTTACAAAATCTGGGGGAATGTTGGCAGTTTTGGGTAGTTTCTGCGAAGGCATCAGTAGCTAAAGCGTTACAGGACATTGTGCAGGAGATGTGCGAAACTGAGATTGAGTTAGAGGAAATTAGGATTCAACTCAATAATTTACTACTAGCGGCTGCGGCAGAATTGCCATTAGCCTTAAAGGTGGCAGGTTCTACAGATATTGGCCCGATGATGGCGCAAAATGAAGATGCTTGCTATCCCAATAGTTTGAGTGATTTAGATGAACCTTTATTGCGCCACTTGTCGATTGTTTGCGATGGCATTGGTGGGCACGAAGGCGGTGAGGTTGCAAGTCAATTGGCTGTGCAGTCTGTAAAGTTGCAAATTCGCGCTTTACTAACTGAGGTGACAGAACAAACTGCACTTTTTCCACCTGAGTTGTTGCAGGAACAATTAGAAGCAAGCTTACGGGTGGTAAATAATGTAATTTGTGCCCGCAATAACGAACAAAAACGCCAGGGCAAGGAACGCATGGCTACAACTATTGTTATGGCGTTGCAAGTTCCACAACGAATCCAGACAAGTACTGGGTGGCAATCAAATAATACCCATGAGCTTTACTTGGCTAATGTTGGCGATAGCCGTGCCTATTGGATTACTCGCGATTATTGCCAGCTACTAACTATAGATGATGATGTGGCAACGCGAGAAGTACGCCTTGCTAAAAGCTTGTATCGAAAGGCACTCTTTAGACCAGATGCGAGTGCCTTAACTCAAGCATTGGGGACAAGAAATTCAGAATCTTTGCGTCTCAATGTTCAGCGATTTATTCTGGAAGAAGATGGCATTTTGCTACTGTGTTCTGATGGTTTAAGCGATCGCAACTGGGTAGAACAATCTTGGCAGGATTATGCAATACCCGTGTTAACAGGGCAAATGACAGTTGAAGATGCTGTCCGCAACTGGATTAACTTAGCAAACGAAAAAAATGGGCATGATAATACATCGGTTGTTATGACTTATTGCCGTGTTTCTCCAGAATACTTAGTACCCGTGACTCCGGCGTTGCCAGAAGAGATTATAGAAACAGAAATACAAGAAGAAGAACTAGAGAAATTAGAAGAACTAGAAGAACCAAAAGAACTAGAGGAATTAGAAGAACCAACTTCTTTTACAGAAAGTTCTCAAGCTTTGCTAGATTTGGATCTAAATTCGGATCTAGATTTGGAACTTTCAGAAGAACCACCTCTCAACCCAGAAATTCCACCAACTTTAATTACAAAACCGAAGTGGAGTAAACCTTTGGTAATGCTGGGGGGAGTGTTGGCGTTGCTGGTAGGGGGTACAAGTCTGGGATTATTTGCTTGGTGGCAAATTAATCCTCAAGGATTACAGCAGATGTGTCGGCAACTTCCCCAAGCAGTGCAGTCAGTGTGTCCGAGTGGGAAATAGATTATACCGAAATATTTTAATGTTGATGAGAAATATTGCAGTATTGATAAGGAATATTCTAATGTTGATGAGGAATATTGCAATGTTTGCCAGAAATATTGCAATGTTTGCCAGGAATATTGCAATCTTGACAAGAACTACTTGTATATTCACAGTGATGGAAAAGAAAGTGGCGATCGCTAGTCAGTGAGAATTGACTTTTTACATAAAATATGATATAACCGATTGCTATCAAGAAAAATCATATATAAACGTGAATATCTCTCCATTTCTCAAAAAACCGCGTGTCTCATGGCAAGCGGTTTTCTCACTGCTGATATTTGTGTTCATGTACCTGCCCATACTGGTACTTGGCTTTTATAGCTTCAATAAGTCGCCTTACAGTGCAACTTGGCAAGGATTCACTCTCGATTGGTATCGCAGGTTGTTCAGTGACGATCGCATTTTATCGGCTTTGCAAAACAGTATGATAGTTGCGGGTTGTGCCGTGGCAATTTCCGCAGTGCTGGGAACCTTGATGGCGGTTGGGTTGGCGCGTTACGAATTTCCTGGGAAAAAATTGTATCTGGGTATTGCTTACCTACCATTGATTATTCCCGATATTGCGATCGCAGTGGCTACCCTAGTATGTCTAGCAGCCTTTGCAGTACCTTTGAGTTTGTGGACAATAGTTGCAGCCCATGTAGTGTTTTGTCTAGCCTACGTTGGACTTGTGGTTGCTTCTCGACTGACTAATTTAGATCCCCACTTAGAAGAAGCAGCACTAGATTTAGGTGCGACACCAACCCAAGCTTTCATCAAAGTATTGTTACCTCAATTAATGCCTGGGATTATCGCTGGTTGTCTCTTAGCTTTTGTTCTTAGCTTAGATGACTTTCTGATTGCTAGTTTTACTGCTGGTAGCGGTTCTAACACCCTGCCAATGGAAATTTTTAGCCGCATTAGAACCGGAGTTAAACCTGATATTAATGCTCTCAGTGTAATGTTAATTTTAGTATCTGCGATCGTTGCCCTTATAGCTGAATTAATTCGCGCTTCTGGAGAGAATAAAACTTTTAAATAAGACTCGCTATTGCCAATAAAAATTATAGGTAATTTGGTTCTTTATGAACTTTTTTAGATAGCGAACAACAGCTATATTAAAATATCCGGTGAGTTATGCTTACCATAACGCACAAATCTCAGTGTCATTCAGAATTTTAAATCTCCTAAGAGGTTGTTTTCAAAGTGGTTGGCTGTGATTTTAATCACATTTTACCTCCCTTAATCCTCCCTTATAAAGCCTACTGTGTATACACAAGTCAAATTACTTCCCTTAATCCCCCCTTATAAAGCCTTGTCATTACCAACATCTTTTAAAGTGAGGTAGGGATGTAATAGAGTC
>NZ_JAVRCK010000092.1:0-35416 GCF_034530815.1 Nostoc sp. DedSLP03 | reverse complement strand
TTGGGCTGCTGATTTTATCACCCAGTCAGTTTAAAAGATGTTGGTAATGACAAGCACTAGAACCATAGGTAACACCAAATTCTGAATCTACGCCGTTATCTAAAACAACCGCTCCCGATCCAGAAAAACCAGAATTAACCAAAAATACTCAACTGTAACTTTTGCGCTAAAACTTCAACCAATGCGATCGCACCTACAGGATTTCCAATATTATCCAAAGCTGGACTGTAACAAGCGATCGCTCCCTCTCCTGGTACTATTGCTACAAGCCCACCACCAATTCCTGATTTCATTGGTAAACCAATTCTGACTGCAAACTCGGCAGAAGCTTCATAAAGTCCACAAGTTAACATCACAGCGTTGACAATTCGACGGTTTTGTGATGGTATACAGCCATTGTCAAAAGCTAGAAGTTTTCCTAAGAGGGCTAAATCTTCAACTCGCCCAGATATGCAGCATATTTGCTCGTAGGTGTCAAGTGCTGTTTCAATATTTTTTAGATGATCGGCTTGGGCGAGATAATTAGCGATCGCTTCATTGGCTTTTGAACGGGTTAATCGCACCGAAGCCAACATCGTCTCATCTAACCATAGTTGACAACCTGCTAATTGGTTGAGCCATTGACAAAATAAAAAAGTGCGTTCGTTCGCGTCCTTTCCTGGTAATTTATCAGACAAAGTAATTGCCCCACTATTAATCATGGGGTTGCGGGGATGGCCGCGATCGTTAATTAATTGTTCTAAAGAATTGAAGGGCGCATCTGATGGTTCCACCCCAACCCACCCAAAAACTGTTTCTGCTCCAAAATTTTTCAGCAGATAAAGTAGAGAAAATGTCTTAATCACACTCATTAGCGGGAACACACAAGCTGTATCCCCAAAGCTGATGGTGTGTCCAGATTCACAGCAGATATGAACTGCAAACCAATCAGGATTAGCTTTAGCCAATTGCGGAATGCGATCAATAACTTTTCCGTGTTCAACCTGAATTTTAGCTAGTTGAACCCAGGCGCATAAGTCCGTAATAGTTAGTTTGTCAAGTCCTTTCAAAGTATAAATTTTCTAAAAGTTCATTTATTAAATAGCAAGTAACAGTGATTTCTTATAATTGTACGTACGCTTGTCAAAGCCTCTAGTAGCAGCACACGGCAATATATCATTATTTTTTATCGGCTTATTTCATCAAATTGGAAGTAAGAAACCGAGGAAGGTACAGCACTCTAGAATAAAAGCACAATCTACAGTAATCAATTGTTATGACCCAAACCTTACCTAAAATAGTTCCCTTTGACGAATTTATCACCTGGTATCCCGAAAACTCTGGGGTAAGCTACGAACTACATAATGGGGAAATTGTCGAAATGGCACAGCCAACTGGGAAACATGAAAGGATAAAAGGATTTTCATCTGCTGAATTGACTTTAGAGTTTAGACGATTAAATCTCGCCTACTTTATCCCCAATCAAGCAATTGTAAAACCACCGGAGAGAGAATCAGGTTATTTCCCTGATGTATTAATATTAAATGATGTGGCTTTGGTTGATGAGCCTCTTTGGGAAAAATCTTCTATTGTGACTAAGGGTACATCAATTCCTTTAGTAATTGAGGTTGTCAGTACTAATTGGCGTGATGATTATTATCTGAAACTTGCCGATTATGAAGAGATGGGTATTCCTGAATATTGGATTGTTGATTATGCCGCCTTAGGAGCTAGGAAATTTATTGGTAATCCTAAACAACCCACTATTTCAGTTTATCAACTAATTGATGGAGAATACCAAGTCAGTCAGTTTCGGGGTAGCGATCAAATAATATCTCCTACTTTCTCTGAGTTAAAGTTGACGGCAGAACAAGTTTTTAATGCTGGTCAATAAATATTGATTTTACTAAATTATCAGAGTAGACAGTAAAGATGATTCCTCGTGTCAGAGCGCCAGAATTACCACAAAATTACTCTTGGCTCAACACCGATAAACCTTTGTCTCTTAAACAACTCAAGGGTAGAGTCATAATTTTAGACTTTTGGACATACTGCTGTATTAATTGTCTGCATATTTTGCCAAACTTGAAATATTTAGAACAAAAATATAAAGATAGTCTTACCGTTATTGGCGTACATTCTGCCAAATTTGACAACGAAAAGGAAACAGAAAATATTCGCCAAGCTATTCTGCGCTACGACATTGAACATCCTGTTGTAGTTGACAGAGGTTTTCGGATTTGGGAAGAGTATGCTGTGCGTGCTTGGCCTACGTTAATAATTATCGATCCAGAAGGTTACGCGATCGCCCAGATTTCTGGTGAAGGAAATCGTGACACTTTAGATGAGTTGATTCAAAAGTTAATTCAGCAACACCAAGACAAAGGCACAATTAATTTCCAAGAAATCAGCTTAACTTTAGAAAAACAGCGCCAACCATTAATCACACCTTTAGCTTTTCCTGGTAAAGTTCTAGCTACTCAAATGGGTTTGTTCATTGCTGATTCTGGACATCATCGCCTAGTTATGAGTAGTTTCGACGGTGAAATTCTACATTTAATTGGTACTGGAAAATCTGGCTTAACCGATGGTTCGTTTAACGAAGCACAATTTTTTGCACCGCAAGGAATGGCTTACGATGTCGAAAATCAGATTCTTTATGTTGCTGATACAGAAAATCATGCGTTGCGGCGAGTTGATTTCAAGCACCAAATCGTCGAAACTATTACGGGAACTGGTGAACAAAGCCGTAATATCAATCCTCATGGCGGTGCTGGTTTAGAAACCGCGCTAAATTCTCCTTGGGATTTAGTGAAAGTAGGAAATACCCTATTTATTGCAATGTCTGGGCCGCATCAAATTTGGGAAATGGATTTAGAAACTGGTATCATCAAAACTTATGCTGGTACTGGTGCAGAAGCGTGTATTGATGGTTCACTTACTGAATCTGCCTTTGCTCAACCTAGCGGTATTACTAATAATGAGCAAGAATTATATATTGCTGACAGTGAAGTTAGTTCAATTCGTGGTGTGGGAATTGTAAAACCGTATCAAGTAAGAACTGTTTGCGGTAGTGGTGGTTTATTTGGTTTTGGCGATGTAGATGGACAAGGTGAAGATGTACGTTTACAACACTGTTTAGGAGTGGAATACGCGCAGAATTTTTTGTGGGTGGCAGATACCTATAACCATAAAATTAAATTAGTTAGCCCTAATGGGAATTGTCAAACAGTTTTGGGAGATGGTTCTGCGGGTTTACAAGATGGTCAAGGTAAAAACACTCGGTTTTTTGAACCTTCGGGATTGAGTGGTATAAATTCATATCTATATATTGCTGATACCAATAATCATGCTATTCGTTGTGTAGATTTGAATACTTTTGAAGTAATAACGCTTAAATTTCCTGGTTTATGCACGCCGGATATTTGTATTCCGCCTAATTTATAGAAGAATTATCTTCCTTAAAGGCAGAAATAAAAACTTTGTATTTCGTCGTCTGGGTATGAAATTTTAAATAATAATATTTAGCGATCGCTCGTATGAAATTAGTCGTTTTTGATATTGATGGTACACTAACAAATACCAACAAAATTGATGAAAATTGTTTTGTACAAGCCTTTACATTGGAGTTTGATATTTTTGGTATAAATACGAATTGGGCTGAATACGCATACACGACGGATTCTGGAATTACCCAACAAATTTTCAAAGAAAAATTAGAACGTCTTCCTTCAGATGAAGAGATAGTTAGACTGAAAACACGTTTTGTTAGCTTACTTCAGGAAGCGTTTATTAACAACCAAGATTTATTCAACGAAATTCCTGGTGCTGCAAATGTATTAGTTAAATTACAGCTAGAACCTGATTGGTGTGTTGCGATCGCAACTGGTGGTTGGTGTGAATCTGCTAAATTAAAACTTCAAAAAGCTAATTTACAAATAGAAGGTATTCCATTGGCTTCAGCTAATGATGCACTTTCACGAGAAGATATTATTAAGACAGCTATTATCAAAGCGAAGAATGTTTATCAAGTTGAAAAATTTCAGAAAGTTGTTTTTGTAGGTGATGGTGTTTGGGATGTCAAAGCAGCCTATCAATTGAATATTGCTTTTCTTGGAATAGCTAATACTAAATTAAAAAATATAGGTGCTAGCAAAGTAATTAAAGACTTTACAAATTTAGAAGATTTCCTGAAAATATTACAACATGCAGTAATTCCTAGATTTTCTATGAACACTATTCTCCACATTACCAAAGGCCAACAATGGGAACAAGCAAAAAATATCGGTAGATATCGCGCTGATTCTTTAAACAGTGAAGGTTTTATACATTGTTCAAAGTCCACGCAAATACTCAAAGTTGCAAAGAGATTTTTTGATAATCAAAAAGAATTGGTACTACTGTTTATTGATTCCGATCGAGTCCAAGCTGAAATTCGTTATGAAGAAGCTGAAGTTGGCGAATTGTTTCCTCATATTTATGGTGAATTAAATATTGATGCTGTGTATCAGGTGATTGATTTTGAAGCTGGGAAAGATGGTTTATTTGAGTTGCCGCAAGAAGTTATAGATTTAGAATAACGAATTAGCTTGTCTGCGACACGCTACACGAACGGCAAGGATGCAGAAGAAGAAAGACGAGAAGCCATTTAAAGCATTCCGCGCTTTACTTAAAGAAGGGGAATTAATCTAGAGCAATTGTGACCGAATTTAATTTAGAAATCCAAGAAAATAGCGATCGCTTTGCCAACACCAAGGGCGATCGCTTGTCAACTCCACATGAGGATGCTACACCTAGCTTGCTTCCCCTTAAGAGTACGATACACTGCGTCAACACCAAAGGCGATCGCCTCGATCGTTACCTTTCCCAAGAATTACCAGACTTGTCCCGTTCCCGCATCCAACAGTTAATCGAACAGGGTAATGTCCAACTTAACGATCAAGTCTGCACATCCAAGAAGATCGATGTCAAGGTAGGCGATCGCATCACTCTCGAAATACCAGAAGTTCAACCTTTAGAACTTCTTGCAGAAGATATCCCCTTAGATATCCTTTACGAAGACGACCAGTTACTTATTCTCAATAAACCCGCAGGCTTGGTTGTCCATCCTGCGCCCGGTCATCCAGATGGTACTTTAGTAAATGCCCTATTGGCTCACTGTCCTAATTTACCAGGAATTGGCGGAGTTCAACGTCCGGGAATTGTGCATCGATTGGATAAGGATACTACGGGTGCGATCGCGATCGCTAAAACAGATATTGCCCATCATCATCTACAAGCACAACTGAAAGCAAAAACTGCACGACGAGAATACTTGGGCATAGTTTACGGTGCGCCAAAAACTGAAAGTGGCACTATCGACTTGCCCATTGGTCGTCATCCCCAAGACCGCAAAAAAATGGCTGTTATGCCTGTCGAACAAGGCGGACGAGTCGCCGTCACTCACTGGAAAATATTAGAACGCCTTGGTAACTTCACCTTAATTCACTTTCAATTAGAAACTGGACGCACCCATCAAATTCGCGTCCACAGCAGCAAAATCGGTCATCCTATTGTCGGCGATCCAGTTTATAGTTCTGGGCATTCAGTGGGTGTAAATTTACCTGGTCAAGCACTACACGCTTGGCGACTCAAATTGCAGCATCCCTTATCTGAGGAGTTGATTGAGGTGACAGCGACTCCTCCCGCCCACTTCACAAAACTTTTAGAGATGCTAAAAAGACGAACTACACTTTAATGCCCAATCCCCAATCCCCAATCCCCAATCCCCAATCCCCAATCCCCATTAACAACTAGCGTGCATTAGACATGGGATAGAGTTTGTTTCATTTAGTTATATCTAAATAAAACTCCTACATAACCCAAGACTTATGCACGCTATAAAGCGATCGAATGAATGTACTAGCCAGCCACCGACTAAAAATCGTTATTTAATTCCTGACAGTTGCCGATAAGGTACAGACTTTTCGATATCGATGTTGTATGGCGAGATCCGTTGTGGAGCATTGCCAGTTGCATTGATACTTTGTGCTAAACCCAAGAATAAAGCTGGATCGCCAGCCTTGGGCTTTTGCTCTTGTGGAAGGAATCTGCGTACTTCGACCTGCCAAATGATTTGGGGGAAACCCAGTTTGGCACGGTGATAATCTTCGTATCGCGGAGATTTGATGTTGAATGGCAACTCACCCGCAGATTGGGATGGCAGTATCCGACGGCGCTGATAAGGCACTGTGGAGTATCCAAAATTGCTCAGGTACTCTTCAGTGTTAAGCACTTCATCAATAAAGCCTACAATCCCCTTGGTAGCGACTACAATTGACCAGGCGATTTTTTCCCGCTCGTTGTATGGATCGCGTCCTAGAACCCGCTGAATTACTTGCTCAACAAAGCGATAATTATTGTTGAGGTCGTAGAAGCTTTTCTTAAAGGTATTGGAAAGCACCAATCCACGAATAAAGTCCCGTACTGTAATTTGTCCATTACGGAGTTGAGACTCTAAATATGTTTCGCGATCGGCAGCAAAGGCATAAAAGAAAATTTGACGATATGCTGCTTCTATCAGATCGCCTAAATCTGACGGAGAAAGTATATTGTCTGTAGTAAAAATCCTGGGTTGTTCATCACCAGGTACTTCGTATCCAGCTACACGCTGATTTTGACTTGAAGGTTCATATTCTAACAGAGGAAGTGGCACTCTAAAGCCTCCATGTTCTTAATTAAAGTTAACAACTTTTAATCACATATTAAGGGAGTAGTTGTATCAGAACTTCAGATTCTGATAAAATTTCACGAAACTTAACTAAGGGGGATTTAGGTATTCGTAAGCTAAATGATTAGTCTGCTTGATTCAACCCATAGCTGATCGATAAATAGGTAATCAGACTTCCAGCTTAATGACTACGTAAATGACTAAAAAAATTTATTCACATATCTTAGATTAGGAGATTCAGTTTCACCTTTTTGAACTGAAGCAATAATTTTTAACATTTAGCAAAAGAAATTAATAGGGCATTGGGAAAGAGGAGGCAGAAGGCAGAAGCCAGGAGGCATAAGTTCTAAAATGTTTGAATTTTGAATTTTGAATTTTGAATTGATTTCTCCCCCTGCCTCCCTCAGCGACTTAGCGACCTATCCAAAATTCCAAGGGATCTATGGTTGATTTGCAGTAAGGCCAGCTACGCAAAGTTGCTTCCATTCCTGCCTCCCAGTAGGGTGGTTCTAATCCCAGTCCTAAGCATAGATGAGATAGGATGCTAGCAAATTGCTCATTGTGACCAAACTCTCCTAAATGGGCATGGGCGTATTCATGGACGACTACACCAAACCAGTCTTTAGGTGCAACTCGACCAACATCTATCAAAATAGTGATTGGGTTTGTGAGAATGTTGCACAGCCCATCTATGCCAAAAGATTGAGCTATTGGGACTGCAAAAATTTGGATGTGGCGACGCTCTTGGGGATGAAAACACTGATGACAAACTTCTAGATAGGTGTTGATCTGAGCGTTCACAGCGTTAATATTTTCACCGATCCAAGTGCAAATGGGAATGCGATCGCGCAGGTTATCAAACACATTCACCATATCCGGTTCTAAGGCAAATCCTTGTACCAGACGCAGATAATCTTGCCCACGAGTAAAAGCATCGCTCTGCTTAAGAATCATTCACCAGCCCAAAACTGAATAAAACTGTCTTTTTTCTAAAATATCCGCTCCTTGTCTTTCTGTTACTTCTTTTGAGCTAGAAGCCTCAACAGAATCAATGCGGCTTTCACTACAAAACGATGCAGTGCTAAAGCCGCCAAACCTTTTGACTGTACTGGTTCTTAGTCGCATATTTGGGCTGGCGAACCAGAATCGCTCAATGGAACTCATTGTTTCATATTCGGTTGTCAACACTAGTCCATCTTCATCATCCATGTGAAAAAGACCAACTACAGGCACTATTTCCGCATAACCTCTTTCACGGAGTAATTTGCCTTGCCTTGGGTTATCGCTATCAGGCACGATCGCAAATATGGTTTTCCCCTGATGATTCTCCTCATCTTCTCGATCCCAAGCCATTGTCCCTAGCCAACGCACACGCGAACCACCGACACAAAGGCTGGGGTCAATCTCATGATAGCGGCACAATTCAATGATTTCGGGATGATTAGCATCGAGAGTTTCTACCTGTATATCCGATTCTCCTATCTCTGAGCGCTTGAACGCCAGATGATGAGTTGCACGTTGCGATCGCCACTTACCAGCACTTAGCTGAAAAAATTCCATTGCGTCTATCAATCTTCTGACTCCTACTTATTGCTCCTGCGGATGATGTTTTGCGAGTTTTTTCTTTTTAGAGTAGTTGGTATATAAACATTCTAAACATTACAGCGATTAGCGGCCAGCTTCAATAAACACCCTAAAAAAGGATATTTAGAGGTATTGTTATGCAATTGTAAACTTTTATGAGTGTGATTTCTTATAGCTTGACAATGTAGACACTTTAATATCCACGTGCTAGAATAATAGAAAGCGATCGTCTTCTACTAACAACAAATACCCTTCGATGCAGTCAATCACAGGAGTGAATGATGGACTTTCCAGTTGAATTAACTTTAGAACAACAGTTTCGCTTACAAAATTTGAAAGATCAGGTAAAAAATCTGAGTCAACAAGAAGCTCAAGAATTTTTACTAGAAGTTTTACGGCAGATGATGGTAAAAGATAATTTGGTCAAACATCTCCTAAAACAAGCTTGATCGACTAAAAAACAAATTTTTTCTTTAAGACTTACGCAATGGGAGAGTTCCATCAAAATGCGTAAGTCTTAATTTTTTGGGTATGGGGGCTAGAGAATTGGCAGGAAGCAGAGCGCAAGGGAGAAGAGTTTTACTCTTTGCTAAGAGCACCCCGCCTACAAAGCTTCTTCACCAATGCCCAATTCCCAATGCCCCATGCCCAAGAGAAATATTACAGATTGTTACTTTGTCTCTCATAGTAAAGACTAGGGCACTATCGATCCCCTATGTTTTTGTTTGGCTACTCGCAGTTAATCTGATCGAGAACACGCCAAAAATAATATCCGCCATTTGTGAATATTAAGGAGAACTCATGGTTCTTGATGCTTTTTCCAGAGCTGTAATTTCAGCTGATGCTAAAACCGCTCCTATCGGTGGTGCTGACTTAGCAGCCCTTAAGTCTTTCATCGCTGAAGGCAACAAGCGCCTTGATGCAGTGAATGCGATCGCCAGCAACGCTAGCTGTGCAGTTTCTGATGCCATTGCTGGGATTGCTTGTGAAAACACTGGTTTGATTCAAGCTGGTGGTAACTTGT
This sequence comes from Nostoc sp. DedSLP03, assembly GCF_034530815.1. Lineage (NCBI taxonomy): Bacteria > Bacillati > Cyanobacteriota > Cyanophyceae > Nostocales > Nostocaceae > Nostoc > Nostoc sp. DedSLP03. The sequence goes on along the minus strand of NZ_JAVRCK010000092.1, from coordinate 26,120 downwards.
ACCCCACTCGTCGGATGGCTGCTTGCTTGCGCGATGCTGAAATCGTTCTGCGCTATGTAACTTATGCGCTGTTGGCTGGTGATTCTTCCGTATTAGACGATCGTGCTTTGAACGGTCTGAAAGAAACCTACACAGCTTTGGGCGTACCCACTGGATCTTCTGTACGGGCTTTCCAAATCCTGAAAGCGATCAGCGTCGCTCACATCACCAACACCAACACTGAAGCTAACGCTGGCAAAAGATTCCGCAAACAAGAAGTTGTTCAAGGCGACTGCTCTGCTCTAGCTGCTGAAGCTGCTAGCTACTTCGATCGCGTTATTTCTGCTCTGAGCTAATCGCTCATGGTTAAAGGCTATTAGCCAAGCAAACTGAAATTAAAACTCGATCAAATCTAATCTGGAGTATAAAAAGCAATGAAATCAGTTATCACTACAGTTATTGGATCTGCTGATGCAGCAGGTCGTTTTCCAACCACCTCCGATCTAGAATCCGTTCAAGGTAGCATTCAGCGTGCTAATGCTCGTTTAGAAGCTGCTGAAAAGTTGGCTTCTGGTATCGATGCCGTAGCTAAAGAAGGTTATGATGCTGCCTTCAAAAAATATCCTTACCTAAGCCAAGATGGTGAAGCTGGCGACACTCAAGTTAAAAAAGACAAGTGCCTCCGCGACATCAAGCACTACCTACGCTTGATCAACTACAGCTTAGTTGTGGGCGGTACTGGCCCTCTGGATGAGTGGGGTATTGCAGGTGCTCGCGAAGTTTATCGCTCTTTGAATCTGCCCACCGCTCCTTATGTTACCGCAATGACTTACACTCGCGATCGCGCTTGCGCTCCTCGCGACTTGTCTCCTCAAGCGTTGGTTGAGTTCCGCAATCTCCTCGACTACGTAATCAACTCTCTTTCATAGTCATAGGGATTGACTAGACGTAGACGAGCGATCGTCATACTCTAAAACTTAGGGACTCTCAGTCTGTTGCTTTGCCTGTATCAGGTTGGGTGATTGACCAAGAGTCCCTCTGTTGTTAATAATTCGTAATTCATGAGAAGGAGTCAGAATTCAGAATTCAGAATACCCTATGTCTGAAGTCAAGGGTAACGCTCACGGAAAGAATTTTTTCTTCTCTACAATTAAAATCGGGGGCTTTATTAAACCTCGATTCTCTATCCAGTCGCACAGAATCAATTCTGGATTCTGGCTCCTGAATTCTGAATTCTTCTTCGGTAATTCGTAATTAATGATTGAACTTGGGGGATTTAAACAGGGAAATTTTCTTTTATGACAATAGATTCTCTATTTGCACAGTTAAAACACCCCAATCCCAATTTGCGGGAACGAGCTATGTGGGAACTGGCTGATGTCCGTGATGAAAATACCATTCCTCGGCTGATGGGTATTTTAGATGAAGAAGATGTCACCTATCGGCGAGCTGCGGTAAAAGCACTGGGTGCTATTGGTACAGATGCTGTACCGCTACTGGTAGAGTCATTAGTAAATAGTGATAATGCAACCATTCGAGGTAGTTGTGCTAAAGCTCTAGCACAGGTTGCTGCTAATCATCCTGATGTTCCCTTCCCAAATGAGGGTTTACAGGGATTGCAAACAGCGCTCAATGACCCAAATCCAGTTGTTTATATTGCATCCGTAATGGCACTGGGTGAGATTGGATCTCCCGCCTTTGAGATTTTGACTGAAGCTTTGAAAACAATAGATAATGTGGCGGTGGCTGTGGCGATCGTCAATGCACTTGGTTCGATGGGTGATATCCGTGGGGTAGAAGTGCTAACGGCATTGACAAATGATGAATCTGTCGATCCGTATGTTCGAGAGTCAGCAGTGAGCGCATTGCCCCGATTAGATCAAGTGATTAAATATAACTGAAAGTAGCGATCGCTCTTACAACTACTTTTATCAATCATAATAGAGCCGATACATTTAGATAAACAGACTGGGTATCACCTTGAAGTAATCTCCGAGTGCCTTAGCTTGTGCCTTACTAATCGACCGCTTACCGTTCACAACCTCAGACACTACGCCGCTCGACCCGATAATGCCTACTAAGTCCGCTTGACGGGTGTCACTGGCTTCCATAATGTGTTGGAGAATTTCATGCGGTGCAGATTTATCCATTGGATAGTTCTGTGCCTCATACGCTTCAACCAGGGTTACTATCAGCTTATGCAGAGCTTGCTCTTCTGGAGTCCGGTTTTTGCAAAATGTTAGGCGCTCTGCGATTGCTAGGGCGCGATCGTACTCTTCTTCAGTCTTAATCACCTTGGAAGTGTAAATGTCCATCGCCTTATTCCCAAGCTTCCTCCTCCAACTGCCTCTCAATTTGAGAAATCGCCAACTTCATCACGGCCTGAACCCCCGCTTCTTCTTCCTCAGTTAATGCAGCTTGCAGGGGTTCTAAAGCAGCACCATCGCCAATTTTCATCAATGCCAGAGCCGCTGCTTTTCGGGTTTCCCAATCGGGATGATATAGTAATTCAACAAGACTAGGAATTGCCGAACGATAGGTCAGGCTACCCAAAGCTGCTGCGGCTTCACACCTGACAATTTCAGATGGATCGTTGAGGGCATTAATTAAAGTATTAAATGCTCCTTCTTGAGTGCCTTCTTGAGCAATTTTAGCGATCGCACCCACCACCGCAGCCCGAACTTCAGCCGAGTCGGAGTTAATCTCTCGATATAAATGCTCCTTCGCCTCTGCTCCAATAAATCCTAACGCCCATACGGCATGACCTTTGGCAGTTTCTGGATACTCGGTTGACGCTAAGATTTTCAGCAATGCTGGTACAGCTGCCTCACCTATTTTGGCAAGCCCCCCCACCGACGAGGTTTTGACCACCATATCTTCATCATTTAACAGGGCATTGACCAAAGTCGGAACTGCGATCGGGTCAGCAATCAGTGTCAAGGTTTTAGCACTGGCTCTCCGCACAACTGGGTTGGGATGATTTGCCACAGCTTCCATTAATAAAGGGGTTGCTGGTTTGCCGATTTTACCCAAAGCCTCTGCAAAACTCAACCTAACCATGCCTCGTGAGTCTCCCATACTCTCAACCATCCGCTTTAGTAGCTCTTGGTCATCCGAGTTGAAGGTGTTTAAGCTTAATTGCTCGCTCACCGCTTTAAATAAAGCGTCAGTTTCTGCATGGGACAGATTTAACGAATCTGCCCCGGATTGAGTTTCAAAGTTGAGCATATAATCTCTAGCTAAACGATCGAGACAAATGACTAGTTGCTGCCACTCAGGGCAGCCTGCCGATCGCGGAGTTCCTGGAGGGCAGAATCAATCTTGGCAAGCTCAGGCTCCAGGTTTGCCATAACGCTTACTTTTTTCAACTTAGCCCGTTTTGCCGTTTCCGTAGTTTCTTGAACTAGACGTTCCCGATATTGCTCAAGTTCTGCAATCACTTCTGCGACATCTTGAGCGGTTACGTTATCGGTTGTTGTGAGTTCTGAAGTTTCATCCATAAGTTTTGTTTCCTAAATATGTGTTTATATGAATGATGTGCGATCGCTGTTCCCAAAAATGTTTGTATTTGGTTATTCGTTAAAGAGAGACAACTAACTAATAGCTGACAAATGTATATGTTTCGATCTTCTCAGATCGCGTTACCACTGGTAAAGCTTTTTGATGTAAATCTTCAAAAGTCTAACTCAACACATTATTTTCTAATGCCCAATAACTAGTACCCAGTCCCTAGTACGATAGTAAAAGTGACTTCAAAGCAATTATCCAAGAGCAATTTACAGATCAATGGATAAACGTTTTTTTAAAATGTTTGGGCTAACAGAAGAAGAAGCGATCGCAATTATTGATACCCCATTAGAACAACTCGAAGACGCTTCTGATAAGTATATTGCTGTTTCCCATTTAATTAACTTTCCGACTGAGCAATCGATCGCGGCTTTGGTGCGGGCGATTGAAAACAGTAACCCTGATGAGTTAGACCACCGCATTGTCCGACGCAAAGCTGTAGAAAGTCTGGGACGATTGCAGGCACAATCAGCTTTACCTGTAATTCGGCAATGTCTTAAAGATGATGATATTTATACTGTTGAAAATACCGTGTGGACAATCGGAGAAATCGGGACTAAAGATCCAGAAATTCTCGAAGAAGTGGCGCAACTCCTGGATAAACCAGGTCAAATCTATCGAGTCATTATTCACACTTTAGCTAACGCTGATTATCAGCCGTCCCTTGAACGTGTACGAAAATTTACTTTATCTGAGGATGAACCTACTCGGAGTGCGGCGATCGCTACAGTTTGTCGCTTCACGGGTGACTACTCCCAAATTACTGAAGTAATGGCGCTACTACAAAGTTCAAGCGTCAATGCACGACGCGGTTGCATTCAAGATTTGATTGATTCTCGCTACTATAAAGCCATCCCAGAAATCGCTCGTTGTCCAGTATCTCTGGTATTCCGGTTACGAGCATTGCGGATGCTTTTGGATGCAGGCGTTCCCAGTGGTGAAATTACCTTTACAGAAATTCAACCTTACTTAGAGCAAGTACTCTACGATCGCCCCAACGACCTCGACCTAGTACATGAGTATGATGCTACCCCTGTTCTAGATTTTGTGATTAACGAACTTTACGAAACCGATTTTGGACGTTGCTATTTAGCGACAAAAACCTTACTAGATATTTATGCACAAGATGCACCAGCAGCATTGTTAACAACTTATGGCGATAAAGCATATAACGACTATGGCGCTCATTATCATGTGATGAAACTTTTCGGCTGGCTGAAATATGCTCCCGCCTACGATTTATTAATAGAAAACTTGCACAACCGCGAACCCCAGTTTCAGAAATCTCGGGCGGCGTGTGCGATCGCTCTTGGTGAATTGGGTGATTCACGAGCAATTCCTGAAATCAAAATTTGCCTGAATACACCGATTTGGGATTTGAAATACGCTTGTTTATTAGCACTAGACCGCTTAGGAGACTCGTCTGGCCGGGAAATTTGCGCTCATGATGCTGACTGGTTAATTAGGGCGAAAGCGACGAGTATTCAATAGTTAGCAGTTAGAAGTTAGGAGTTATATTCAGCCTAGATATCCGTTAGTTCCCGGATAACACGGCAGGGATTGCCAGCAGCTAACACTCCGGTGGGAATGTCGTGGGTGACTACACTGCCCGCACCGATGACGCACCCCGAACCGATTGTCACGCCCGGACAAATCACAGCCGCGCCGCCAATCCACACATCAGAGCCGATCTCGACCGACTTGCCGAACTCTTGCTGGCGGCGCAGCTTTGCGTTTAACGGGTGGGTGGCAGTATAGATTTGCACCCCTGGGCCGAACAATGTGTAATCTCCGATTTTGACCTGACAGACATCAAGCACGAGGCAGTTGAAGTTGAAAAAGCACTTCTTCCCGAGCAGTATGTTGAACCCGTAGTCGCAGAAGAATGGTGACTGTATCCACACGTCCTCGCCTCCTGTGCCCAACAGTTCTTGGAGGATACGCTGACGCTCCTCGTGTTGGGAAAAGCGCATGGCATTGAGGTCTTGACACAAGTCCCGCGCCCGGTCGCGAGCGCGGACTAGTTCGGGGTCAAGCTTGTTATACAGCTCTCCCGCCAACATTTTCTCGCGTTCACTAAGCACAATAACGCCTCTTTACAGCAGATTGCAGGTCATGAAGTACAATACTAAACCAGATTTCAATTTCAGTAGACCGAAAAGTTTTGCGTTAGCGTACCCCTCTGGGGAAGCAAGCTACGCGTTGGCAAAGCCTCTCGTAGAAAAGGTATCGCCCGAATCCATAACTAGCAACTTGAGTTATTCAAAGTTACTAGTAGAAACGCACATCTGTACGCTTCTACTAGCAGTTTAGGACTTACTACTGGCGACTGCTTCGTTTAAAACTAACTTTGGTTCTGGTGTCTCCTCTTCTTCTGGCAAACCGTAAATCGATCTGTACAACTTCACGTACTCCTTAGCAGATTGATACCAACTAAAATCTTGACTCATGCCACGTTGCTGTAGTTCTTGCCATTGCGGTTTGAAACGGAAGCCTTCCCAAGCCCGGATCATAGAGGTGAAAAGGTCTAATGGTTCATAGCGATCGAAGCAATAACCAGTACCAGCAGCATTTTCAGGGTCGTGATGGCTTACGGTGTCAACTAATCCACCTGTGCGGCGGACAATGGGTACAGAACCGTAGCGCAAAGCCATCATTTGGCTAATACCGCATGGTTCAAAACGGCTAGGCATCAAGAAGGCATCAGTACCAGCGTAGATCCGGCGAGACAAGGCATCGTTATACAGTAAGTAAGTTGCCATACGTCCGGGGAAACGGGATGCTAATTGCCACATCTGAGTTTCATAGTAGCGATCGCCTGTCCCCAACAGCACAAACTGGGCATCTGTATAAGATAGAAAGCGATCCAGGATTTGCAATATCAAATCAATGCCTTTTTGTTCCACTAATCGGGTAACAATCCCAATAAAAAAGGCTTTAGAATTAACTTCTAATCCTAGTTCTTGTTGCAAAGCAATTTTATTGGCTTTGCGTTTTTCTAAAGTATCAGCAGTAAAGGTTTGCTCAATGTATTTGTCATTGTCTGGGTTATATACTTCAGTATCAATACCGTTAATAATCCCAGATAATTTACCGCTAATAAAAGACAGCAAACCTTCTAATGTTTCACCATAAGTTGCTGTCTTAATTTGCTCGGCGTATGTAGGCGAAACTGTATTTACCTTGTTGGCAAATTGTACTGCTGCTGCCATTGTGTTGTGTCCTTGCATATACCAAGGACACCAAGTAATTTTCTCTAAATACCAACGCCACGGCCCTTGATAAGCCAGGTTATGGATGGTAAACACTGTGGTGATATCAGGATCTTGGTGCATCCATACGGGAATCATTCCTGTATGCCAATCGTGACAATGGATAATATCTGGCTTCCAGTAATTCCAGGCGAACTCGGCTGCACCATTAGCAAACAATGTGAACCGCCAATCTTCATCTTCTCCAGAATAGATGCGGCGCGGCATGAAGGCTGGATGTCCAAATAAGTACAAGGGAACATCAGTACCAGGCAGAATACTTTCATACACTGCAAAATGCTGGAACATCGCATCTCCCCACCAGATGGGTTCATAGGGAATTTCCATTTTGTCTGGCAGGAAGCCGTAGTAAGGCAAGAATATCCGCACATCATGCCCCATTTCTCTCAGGACTTTGGGTAATGCCCCGACAACATCACCCATTCCTCCTACTTTCGCAACTGGTGCTGCCTCTGCTGCAACAAATAGAATCCGCATGGTAATTTTTGCTTCCCTGAGTCGATATTGTCAAATTAACTTTCTGAAATCCCGACCAACGCGACAAGTCGCGTCTGGCACATCAGTGCAACGGCGATCAATTATTATCTAATCACATCGGCTTGCCCAATTGCTTAGGAACCGCGTTGAATCACCGCAAAAATTTCTGATAAAATTTCTTGCGCGCCCTGTTTTCGCAACAGTTCTGCTAGTTCTGTGCCTAGTGCTTCGGCGTTATTGGCAAGTCCGGTGACGGTATCTTTGACAAACTTTTGACCATCTACACTAGCGACTATCCCGGTTAAAGTTAAATTATCACCAGATATTTCTGTATTTACACCGATAGGTACTTGACATCCACCCTCTAGAGAACGGAGAAAAGATCGTTCGGCAAGACAGCGATCGCGTGTTTCGGTATGTTCAATTGCTTTGAGTAGAGATAGCACTTCACTATCATCAGCACGGCATTCTATCCCCAAAGCTCCTTGTCCAACCGCGTGAAGGGAGATTTCTTTGGGGAGAATTTGATGAACGCGATCGCCCATTCCCAATCTCTCTAATCCTGCTGCTGCCAAAATCAAAGCATCGTATTCACCTGCATCCAGTTTAGCCAACCGTGTAATCAAGTTTCCTCGCACATCCTTAAAGGTAAAGTGGGGGAAATGATGGCGTAACTGTGCTAACCGTCGTAGAGAAGATGTACCAATTACCGCACCTTCTGGCAATGTATCGATTTGTTTATCTTTGTGCTTTTCATGCACCACTAATGCATCTGCTGGGTTTTCTCGTTCAGTAATTGCTGCTAACGTTAACCCTTCTGGTAAGTGAGTCGGCAGATCCTTAAGAGAATGAACTGCAAAGTCAATCTCTTGATCGATCATTCCGAGTTCAAGTTCTTTAGTAAAAAGTCCTTTATCGCCAATCTTAGCTAATGCTACATCCAAGATTTTATCGCCTTGGGTAGACATGGTGTGGACTTCAAAAGTGATATCGGGAAAGGCTTTCTGGAGTTGCTCTTGTACCCAGTAGGTCTGAACCAGAGCAAGTTGGCTTTTACGTGAGCCGATCCGAATAGTGCGTGGGGGACTAGAAACAACTGAAGTCATAAAACAATATATCAAAGGAGGCGATAAATTCACTCTCATCTAGACTACCGTAGTCAGGGACTCATGCGAATTTTGGGTTTTGGATTTTGGATTTTGGATTACAATTCTTTACCAAAAGCTTGTTTGTGAAATCTCAAATATATAGAAGGGGATGGGGAATGGAGATGGTGGGAAAAGGGTAAAGGTTAAAGGGGAAAGGGAAAATAACAAACCTTTCCCCCTTTTCCCGACAAATACCAAAAAGTCTAATAAGTCTTTGGGCTTTACAAGCGTGCCATTCAGCGTTGAGTGTTTGTAGGTGTTTGTAAAGTTCTGACTGTTTTGAGTGTAGCGATCGCTACATCTCAAGTTTCAGCTAGTACCCACCAAATTTGGGGAAATAACCAAATGTAGTCAGCAAACTAAACAAGACAATCAGTGCCAGTGTCGAAGCTAATAGCAATAACACCACATCTCTGTCAGAACTGCGTAAGAAGGTTTGTAAATTAAAAGGCTCAACCTGCTTTATCGTCATGGGAAGCGGTAATTTATCGCGATAATCTTCGCCATAACGAGCTATTCTAGCAAATGGTAATTCTCCTAGAGAGCGTCCTTGTAAAATCCGTCGCCGTTGATAAGGGACTGTATTGTAACCAAAGTTACTCATATACTCCTCACTATCCACCAAATCGTCGATAAACTTGTGCAGTCCTTTACTAGCTAGCACAATCGACCAGGCTAGTTTTTCGCCTTCATTGTAAACCTCACGACCCAATAAGCGCTGTATGCATATCTGCACAAAGCGGTAATTGTTGTTGCTTTCGTAATTGAGTCGCCGAAATGCATCAGATATTGCTAACCCTCGAATGAAATCCCTAGTTGTAATTTGACCAGTTCTTAGTTGGGATTCTAGACAGATTTGGCGGTTACTATCTAGCATCTATTGTTCGTGGAAAATCTGGCGATAAGCTGCTTTAATCAAGGCATCCATTTCTAGTGATGATTGCAGATATTCAGTTGTATAAATTTTAGGTTGCTCGTCGCCAAGAATCTCATATCCAGATACACGATGATTTCGAGATGAGGGGGAATAGCTTAACAAAGGAATAGACATATTAGAGCTATAAATTTGCAGGGATTGGGAATTATGTATGAGCCAAAACAGTTCTGCTAGCGAGGCGTTGAGTCAGTACCGAGTTCTAAAGATTCCCAACTCCGCACTCCTGAAAGGCATTTGCTGCTCTTGTCTCCCTTATCCCCAGTTATTAGCCTTTTGAGTTGTAATTGCGGCAAAACTGACTAGTAATATGCCAAATTTAAGTTCGTAGTCAGGACTGAAGTCCTTATTTTCTAAGCACTAAAGTGCTTACTACCAACCCTCAAGATTAACTTAGACATTGTACTAGTAGGCTGTAGTGGAACTTTGCCTAACTTTAATAAGTTGCTCAAGCAATTGAGATGTTAGTTGAATTTACGCATTGATGTGAGCGCAACTGAAAAAATGCCTAAAATTCAATCCGATTGCCCGATAACGAGGGCAACGGCTAAAAATAAGCAACGATACAACTCAAATTTCGCTACTAAACGGATAAACTTGAAACTTGCGATCGCTGATTTAACTTTGCTGAAACTACGACTTAAGAACAGTAATTTGCTCACTTCCCATAATATAGGAATTTCCTAAAGCCTGTCTATATACAATTCTGATGATGGCTTTAAATTTTTCTACCGATTAACCAAACACCCTTCTGGTTGAGTGAGTCTGTTGAAACAGGCAGCTAAAAATAGAGTTCTTTGGCAAGGTCTTAAGAACGATTAGAAGTTCTTGCCTTTTTTTGGCGCGATGATGCGATCTTCTAAAAAACTCAGCCGGAAAAAGGAAGTTGAAAATTTACAGGAATGCTTAGAATAATTTGTTATCTTCATTAGTTATCCAAGCTTAGTTATTATACCTTATGAATCGTTCCGCCTGTCTGATTTTCAATCCTGTTGCGGGTCAAGGTGACCCAGATACAGAGCTAGCAGAAATTCGGGCAATATTAGAGCCAGAGATCGATCTAGATATTTATTTTACAACTGAAGAAATCGATGCTGACCAACTGGCATCTCAAGCTGTAGAGCGAGGAGTAGATGCAATCATTGCTTCCGGTGGAGATGGTACTCTCTCAATAGCGGCGGCGGCGGTAGTGGGAACTGATATCCCATTTGGGATTATTTCCAGAGGAACAGCGAACGCTTTTGCCACAGCTTTAGGAATTCCTGACACGATCGCAGGTGCCTGTCAGACAATTTTGCAGGGAGCAACCACCCATGTAGACGTAGCCTATTGCAACGATCGCCCAATGGTACTCTTGGCAGGTATTGGCTTTGAAGCTGAAACTGTAGAATTGGCAGACCGAGACGCTAAGAATCGCTTTGGGATGATGGCCTACGTTTTGGCAGGAATCCAGCAATTAAGAAATTTAAAAAACTTTGATGTTGAGATTGAAACTGAAGATAGGATAATTAAAACTAGTGCCAGTGCAGTAACGGTAGCAAATGCCGCGCCTCCCACATCAGTTTTGGCTCAAGGCCCAGCAGGTCTAGTTTATGATGATGGGTTACTAGATTTAACAATTGTAGCTCCAACAAACAAAGCAGGAGCGATCGCTGCCACATTTCATCTATTTCAAACGGCTTCCACAGGTAACGCCGTTGAACGAGATGATATAGGTTTCCTGCGAGCCAAACAATTTAAAATTACTACAGAGCCACCACAAAAAGTTGTTCTAGATGGTGAAATAGTAGGCACAACACCTGTAGAAATTAAGTGTGTACCAGCAGGCTTAAAAATTTTCGTGCCATTAGTAGAAGAAGTTGAGCCGACCGAAAAACTAGAGGGACTCCCTAATCTGATTATTGAGATGAAAGATACAGCAGAAGAATGAGGGTATGGGGCATTGGGATTGAATCTTCAATTTTGAATTTTGAATACTTCGACTGCGCTCAGTACAAGTTTTGAATTTTGAATTGATTTCTCCCCTGCTCCCCTTCAATTGAAAACTCAGGAGTAGGTTGCATTGAAACTTGTATCTGATCCAGCGATCGCCAAGAAAATTCGGAAAATGAATCAGCGGGTACGGTGGCAAGATCCGTTAATTGTGGAACGGGATATTGACCAAACTCGGCTGGTGTTGGAAGATGGTCAAACAGACAATTCTGAGTTCTCATTTTTAGTTGTCGGTGATAGTGGTTCCGGCAGGCACCGAGGACACAATCCTCAGCGACAGGTGGCTGAACTGATGCTGCCCCATCACAACGAATCCCGTTTTATGCTGCATACGGGAGATGTGATTTATTTAGTGGGATCGAGTGAATACTACCAGCAAAACTTTATTCAGCCTTACCGAGAGTTTATATCCGGCATAGAGCATCGCAAACGGATTGCTTACGACCAGATGGTTTTTAAGCTGCCCATTTTACCAGTGCCGGGAAATCACGATTACTATAACTTGCCGATTTTATTGAGCTTGGCATCCCTAACAACATTACCCATTCGCCAGCTGTTGCGATCGCGGTTAGACCTAGATGTGGGTTTACATGGCTCAAGATGCGGTGACGCTTACGCAAAGGCATTTCTTGACTATCTAAAGGCGTTTCAGCTTCCAGGAGAGTTAGCCAGCCACTTAGATCGGTATTACACAGCTAAGACAGATACAGGTCGTTGTCTTTCTTATCAACCTGGGGAATTTACCCGCCTTCCCAATCGCTATTACACGTTTCGTTATGGCGGTATTGATTTCTTTGCTTTGGATTCTAATACCTTTAACGATCCACCACCGCTACCGAAAACAAAAAAAGGTAACGCCGATCGCAAACTCCTAGAAAAACGTCGCGAAGATTTAGAGCAAGAAAAACTGCAAATTATTGAAACCTCAGCCAAACTTCGACCGGAAGACCCCAGTGAAGCAGATCAGTTAGATGATTTTCATGCCAAGATGTCACAAATTGAAGAAATTATTGTTGATATCGATAAGCAACTAGCCACTAATAAAACAACGCTGACTGACACTGAACAACTGGATTGGCTCAAGCAAAGATTAATTGAATCTTGGAATAATTCTGAAGTTCGAGGAAGGATAATTTATTTCCATCATCCTCCTTATGTAACTGAGGCGACGAAGTGGGAACAAGCACAAACTCTAATTGTTCGCGATCGCCTGCGTGCGGTACTGGATGCGGTAGCTAAAGAAATCGGTTCCTTAAATCAGGGTCGTCCTTTGGTAGATTTAGTAATAAACGGTCACGCACACTGCTTGGAACACCTAGAAACAATGGATACGGGACACGCTGATTCTCATATCCACTGGATTGTTTGTGGCGGTAGCGGGTTTAGTTTGCGACGCCAGCGAATTGAGGGAGCAGATTTGATGGAGGAGAATAGATTAGTGGCGCGATCGCATCTGTTCATCGGTCGTAACGGTCAAGGTTTTCAGAAGCGACGACCTTATTCAGGTTTACGTATTGATGTTAAAGGCGATAAACAGCCTAAGTTTATTGTCCGTCCTTTGGTTGCCGAATGGTATCAGCGGCAATGGCATAATCGCGAACTTGAGCCGTTGATTATCGAACCAGACATAATCTAAAAAAATGAGAGACGCAGTTATTGCGTCTCTAGAAAACACCTATTTAGCCTTCTTACGTGTAATTGCACCCAGCAAGTTATTAATTAAATTATTCCTGGGCCTCTACCACGGCTGTCACCCTTATCTGTCAACTTGCCTTCCTCATCCTGATTAACTTCTCCAAGTTCTTCGAGACGTTGTTGTTTTTCTTCTGCTGCTTGCTGGCGTGCATCACCCGGTTCTTCATAATACATTTCCGGTTCAATTGCGTAGTTATTAGACAAACCTTCATTATCTACGGTATAGCCGTCAGTGGTACGTATACTTTCTGGATCGGTTTGATCGTCAGTAGGTGCGTCTGCTTCTTGTTCTTCCGTGGGACGTGTTTTGAACTTATCTCCTTCTCTTTCCATTCTAGCGGCGGTTTCAGCAGGGATAATGCCGCGATCGTAATTATTGACTTCCGCTCTATCAGATGAATCTGTATCTCTCTTAACTGCTTCATTAGCCATAATTTATGTCCTCGTTAAAGAATCTATTAAATAACTTCAGAAACTAGATTATGCTGTTTCTCATCTCCAAGCTACTATCTTGAGAAGTGACTTAAACTTAAAAATAATGTTACATTCTCTATCTTTTGATGTATCTAAAACACTAAGGTTGAGTCCGGTTAAATACTGTGAATTAACATTTCTTGGTGGAACAAGAGTTTTAGTTGAAGCCAACTTAACATTAAAAGGGCAATTAAAAATTGCAACTATACAAGGCTTTACCCAAGCCCGCAGAACCGGACGAGAGTTTGCGTAGCTGCGAATTCTATTTGCCCGTGTAAACTCTTGTTTAAGGGACAAAAAACTTACTCGCCCACGAATTGGTTTTTCAGTGATTGAATTTCATCGGCTAATTCTTGGCGAGTTGAAGCCTTCAGTAGATAACGGAAAACAAACCAACTGGTGTAACTAATTCCAACTAACTCAAAAAGTGGTGATAGTAGGGGAATATCATTGATTGCAGCTAGTACCGTCAGTACTACTCTAGCTGTAACAATCGCTGCCAAAATTAAAGCAACGCTTATTAGAGGCTGCTTATAATCCCGAAAAAAGTCACTTAAGTATTGGGGCAGTTGCTCTAAAAATTGAGAAACTTGTCTGCTAATTTGCTGCCATTGAGATTCAGGTTCGGATGCTGGGGGTAACTTTGGCAAGTTTGCACTATCAGTACCTTCAAGTGCTAGCATACCTTGTGATAAGGAAGCATCGATCGATTCACGTTGCTGTTGTTCGGTTTCCATAGTTTTTATGTTTGGTAACTACAAGACTTTATATAACTGTGAGCATCAAGAAATATAGTTATTAAGGTTATCAGTTGTTAATTATTAGTGGTCAGTTAAACTTATTACTGACCACTCAAACCAAGGAAGAACATTGAAATGTATTTACGCTTGTCTACTTACTTGGCGTTATTAGTTACCTTATCTAGTAGGTGCGGCTACTGTTGCTTTCACAACTACACTACTGACACCTTTAATTTCCTTAGCTAGTTTTTCAATTTTAGCCAATTCCTGCTGATTGGTGACAGTTCCAGCCACGGTAACAACACCACCGTCTGCGGCATTAACTGTTAGTTGACTTTTGGGAATATTAGCCTCCAATTTGGAGCGAACTTCACTTTCTAAGTCAGCTTTAGCTCTTTTTGTATCGCCACCAGTGGTATTATTGCGCTGTTCGCGAGCGCGAATATCTTCATTGAGTTGTCTTCTACGAACTTCACTTTGCGCGTCTTTTTGAGAAGCTTCTGTGGTTTTTGCAGTTGGTGTTTGGGGAGCCTCATTAGGATTGTTGGGTGCAGATTCACTTGTTTTAGAAGCGTTATCACAAGCAGCAACACCAAACACTAAAAGGCAACTAATTACGAAGGGGGTTAGCTTTTTCATTGGTTTAATTCTGAATCAGAAAGTGAAATCTATTGATATTTACGGCAAAAGTGAGGAGCAAGTTTTGGTAGTCAGGAGCAAAGTTTTTAAATTATTGCTCCTGCAATTTTGTCTAATTAGTGTGAGTGAAAACTACTTTAGATTAAAGTACTTCATCACGACGATCGACAATAACTACAGCAGGATCGTTTCTATGAGGCTCTGTTGAGTAATTGGGGCGAATGGGATCGACTACTGCTGCGTCACTATGCGTTACTGGGTCGGAACCTGGGCGATAGTCACTAATCTCAGTGGCATCATAGATTGCAAATTCTTCAATACCTCGACGCTTAAGAATCGCTTCAGCTTGCTGGATTTCAGCTTCTGTACCATCGAGAATTACTAAATAGTCGCCTCTTTGAAAGCGATCGCTATAGACTCGCGCCCTGTCTTCAGGAATTCCTAAGCCAACAAGTGCGCCGACAATACTACCGGCTGCTGCACCGATCGCGCCACCAGCTAATGTTGTCGCCAAAGCTGTTGCAACTGCGCCACCAGCAATTACAGGCCCGATTCCAGGAATTGCTAGGGTTCCAAGTCCAACTAATAAGCCGGTCAAGCCGCCTAGAACACCGCCTGTAGCAGCCCCAGCTTTTGCACCATCGTCTGCTTTATTACCTGTATCAACGTTTCTATCTACATCTACACCACCGATTCCATGACCGGTTGTATCTTTGGCAATGATGGAGACTTGATTCAAGGAAAAACCTGCATCTCGTAATTCTGTAATTGCTGCTTCTGCATCTCGACGATGAGAAAATACCCCGATCGCACGTTTGGAAACACCACTATAACCCGCAGTTGCACCCGGAGTCACATAACCAGTGGCTGGATTTGTCGCATCTGGGTGGTCGTAAATGCCAAACTCTTCCACACCCTGATGATTTAAAATTGATTCTGCTCTAAGTATTTCTGAATCTGTACCATCAATAATGACTAAATAGTGTCCTCGTCTAACACGTTCGTCGTAAACTCTAGCTCGTTCTTCAGGAATTCCTAAACCTATTAATGCACCAATTAAACTACCAGCTACTGCACCAATACCAGCGCCAGCGAGAGTTGTAGCTAGGGTAGTTGCTGCGGCTCCAGCCAACATGATTGGCCCGATTCCAGGAATTGCTAAAGTGCCAAGACCAACTAACAAGCCAGTTAATCCGCCCAAAGCACCGCCTGTAGCTGCTCCGACTTTAGCACCTTCGTCAGATTGATCGCCAACGCGATCGCTCACATCCGCACCAGCAATATCATCTCTGTCACCATCTTGGGTAATGACAGAAACTCTGTTCATGTCAAAGCCAACTTTTTTTAATTCATGTAGGGCATGTTCAACATCTCGACGATGAGAAAATACACCTACAGCACGTTTATGTACACCGACTACCATTATTCTTTCTCCTCAGCAAACAAAAATCAATTATTTACTAATTCATAGCTCGTAGTAACCCTTATTAATACATGTTTCTATTTAGTTTTCATCAATCGCTTGGAAGAATTTTTCTCTCTATCATTAGATATAGGTAGTTTTATCTAAAGAAACTTTAGTAAAAAATCAATCATAAAGAAAATATAAGTTTTTTTATAAAGGTTAATATTATTAATGATTTACTTCTTAGTCTTGCTACAAATTGAGACAAAAAACATTTTTTAAAGCTTGGTATTGTAAGTTACTCTTTTGGAATCGGACGCATAGGTAAATATATTTTTGTAAACTTTACTGTTATATATAAAACAAAGTAAATTTTTTATAAACCTTTTAACCGAGCAACAAGTACATTTTATTGGATAAAAATAAGCATTTATTTTGGTCAATACGACTTTCGATGAAAAAAAGTATTACTTATGAAAGTAGCATTTTATATCAATGATAATTAAGCTGAAAAAATAATCAATCCATTTGATAAATAAATGGATATTTAGTTGAGTACAAGTGAGAAAGTCTTATGTTTCCAGGTGTTCTAACTCTTTTTGAATGGAATTGGCTAACTTTTGGATTAGCACCAGTAACTTTAGCTCAAGAAGTACTAACTCCAGAAGAAGCATCAGTTGTTTTTTCTGGGCCTAAATTGTTGGTGGCACTGCTAGCTGGGGTTTTGATGGCATTTGCGTTTCAATTATTATTAACAAACTTTTCAGTTGCTGTCGGAATTTCATCTTGGGAAATTGATGCAGATTCTGATGATGAGTCTGAAGGTTTGGGTAAGACAATTCGTAAAAGTCAAGCGAAAGTTGGTACTTGGGCGTTACTAACCGTTAGCATTGCATTATTTATTGCTTGTTTTTTAGCAGTAAAACTTAGCCTAATCGAAAGCGCGTTTTTAGGAGCAATTATTGGTGTAGTCATTTGGTCTACCTATTTTTCACTAGTAATTTGGTTAGGTTCATCAGCAGTAGGTTCTTTAATTGGTTCTATATCTAATACTGTTACTTCTGGTTTTCAAACTTTGATGGGCACGGCAACTGCTGGCATCGGTGCTAATACTGCAAAAAAACAGTTAGTTTCTACTGCTGAAGATATTACAGCCGCAGTCCGACGGGAATTAACTTCAGGTTTTGACTCTGAAGGTATTAAAAATACTCTCCAAAGTACTTTAGGTTCTCTGCAATTGCCAAAGCTAGATATCAAAGAAATTCGGAATCAATTTGACCAACTTCTTAAAGATACAGATTTGCAATCTGTTGCTAACAACGAACTTTTACAAAATATCGATCGCCAACAAATTGTTGATTTAATCAGTAGCCGTAGCGATTTATCTCAAGAAGATATCAATAGCATTGCCGATCAATTTGAAGGTGCATGGCAACAAGCTTTAAATCGCAAAAATCCTACCGAACAAGTAATTAATTTACTCAAGTCCGCTACACCTGAAGAACTTAATTCCGAGCGATTAGGCGAACGGCTGCAAGAATTGGTTACAATCGGAGGCGGTAATGGCAATGGTATAATCAAGCAAGCTATTACCTATGGCTTAAGTGCAGCTGCACCAGCAGTTCTAGAACGGGTAAACCTTTCTAATATCGATGTGAACAAAATTACAACTCAGTTGCAAAAACTGAAAGAAAAAGTTCAAGATGTCGATGTCGAGCAAGTCACAGAACAATTTCAAAAGTTTAGAGAGGAAGCAACTGAGCAAGTATCTGCAAAATTACCCATATCACTGGAAAATGCAATTAAGGCAGATGTAGAAGACTACATATTGCATTCGTTCCCTTGGCACTTTAACCGAATTACCCTAATAGATGAATTTAAAGAAGTCATCTATGACGTAAATGCAGATCCAACAACTGTGAAACGGGAGTTGGAAGAAATAAATCAAGAATATTTCACCAACTTACTAAAGCAACGTGGTGATATTAGTGAAGCTAGGGTAAAAGAAATTTCCGAACAAATGGAAAGCGATCGCCTGGAAGTTTTAGAAACTGTCAAACAGGCTCAAAGTCGCGAACAAGGGCAAGATTTCCGCAGCCGCATCGAAGATTATCTGCGTTCGACTGGTAAAGATGAACTCAGTCCCGAAGGTATTGAACGGGACTTTGGCAAGTTGCTAGACGATCCCCAAGCTGGCTTTGAAGATTTAAGTAGCCGCTTCGGGCAATTTGACCGCGATACTTTTGTACAATTGCTCCAACAGCGTCAAGATATCAACGAAGAAGAAGCTAATAATATTGTTAGTCAACTCGAACGCAACCGCGATAATCTCTTGAATCGTGCTAAAGAATTGCAAGAGCAAGCAAAAGCAAAAGCCGATGAACTGCGCCAAAGAGTTGAAAACTATCTGCGAAATACTAATAAAGACGAACTCAATCCCGAAGCGATCAAACGTGAGTTTAGAATTTTGTTAGACGATCCGCAAGCCGGAATTAGTCTTTTACGATCGCGCCTATCACAATTTGACCGCGATACTTTAGTACAATTGCTCAGTCAGCGTCAAGATTTGAGCGAAGAACAGATAAATCAAACTCTCGATCAGCTTGAAGCAGTCCGAGATAGTATTTTGCAAGTACCGCAACAAGCGAAAGAACAGTACGAAAAAACTACAAAAGCGATCGCCGAATATCTTCGCAATACCAACTTGGAAGAACTTAATCCAGAAGGTATCAAAGCCGATTTGGAAAAATTACTCGACGATCCTCAAGCTGGAGCCTTAGCACTGCGCGATCGCTTGTCTAATGTCGATCGAGAAACCTTAGTAAAACTCGTGAGTCAACGCGGCGACTTGAGCCAAGAGCAGGTTAATCAGATCATCGATCGCGCTCAAGATGCCATTGGTGATATCCTGAGAGCGCCACGACGTTTAGCAAAGCGCACCACTCAACAAGCTTTAGATTTTGAAGCCAATCTCGAAGAATATCTGCGTAATACCAACAAAGAAGAACTCAATCCCGAAGGAATCAAACGCGATTTACAATTGCTGCTGTCTTCTCCCCGCGCTGGAATTGGAAGTCTAAGCGATCGCGCTGCGAAATTTGACCGTTCGACAATTGTGGCGCTATTATCCCAACGTGAGGATATCTCAGAAGAGGAAGCTAATCGAATTGTCGATCAAATTGATTCTGTTCGCAGCTCGATTGTCGAACAATTCCAGCAGATTCAGCAGAGAGTGCAATCAGTGTTAGATGGAGTTTTTGCCAAAGTTCGCAACTATCTCAACTCCCTGAATCTTCCTGAACTCAACTATGAAGGCATTAAGCAAGACTTTGCAAAAGTCTTCGACGATCCCCAAGCTGGATTTGAAGCATTGCGCGATCGCCTCAGTGAATTCGATCGTGACACCTTAGTTGCTGTATTGAGTTCTCGTGAAGATATTTCCGAGGCGGATGCTAACCGCATTATTAATCAAATAGAATCGGCGCGGGATGGCGTATTGCATCGAGCCGAACGCATTCAGAAAGAAACTCAAAAACGCCTGAAAGCGATTCAAGAGCAAGCCAAAAAGCAAGCTGAAGAAACCAAGAAAACCGTTGCCAATGCTGCATGGTGGATATTTGGGACAGCGATTACTTCTCTTTGTGCCAGTGCGATCGCAGGTGCGATCGCTGTGACGGGCATAACTTTACCTGGATAAATAAAATATCTGCATTATCAGGAATTTTGAGAAATCCAAAGTGGCATTCAATCTTTATAAATGAATGCCACTTTTTTATTTATAAAAAAAGTATCGCGATCTCAAGTCCCGTTAATTATTATTTCTTAAAGATAGAAAAAATTAAGCTTGAGGTAGTATCATACTCTGTATTATTCTGAATCCAGTAAAAACGTTCTAAAACCTATGCAATTCCGTAGGAAATGATCTGCTTATTTGCTAGCAGATTGCTTCTAGAAACTGTGAATTCATCAGGTACAAGGACATAAAATGACTCTTGGCACAATCTATTTTGATGCCAATATCATCAATAGATCCAGTGTTTCTCAAATCTTTAAACTTAACAGCAAAGACCTAATTAGAACAGGTCTAATTTGTTATATCTTCCTACTTGTTATTTCTCCACTAGGGAAGTGACAAAGTAATTTTTTACCCTCTAAATTCAGGATAAATTCACTATGCCAACCATTAACGGTACTAATCAGCCTGATAATCTTGGTAATTCTTTTTCTGTTCTACCTGATATCATCAACGGATTTGACGGTAACGATACAATTAGGGGCGGAAGAGGCAACGATACGATTAATGGTGGTTCTGGCGACGATAGAATTAACGGCGGAAACGGTAATGATAGCCTTCTGGGCGGATCTGGCAGCGATACGATTGACGGCGGATCTGGCAACGATATAATTGACGGCGGATCTGGCAACAATACGATTGACGGCGGATTTGACGGTGACGATAAGATTCAAGGTGGTAATGGCAACGATAGGATTCAAAGCGGATCTGGCAACGATACAATTAACGGCGTATCTGGCAACGATCGGATTGACGGCGGATCTGGCGACGATACTATTAACGCCGGTTCTGGCAACGATACGATTAACGCTGGTTCTGGCAACGATACGATTAACGCCGGAGTGGGGAACAATATAATTAACGGTGTTTCTGGCAACGATACGATTAACACCGGATCTGGCGACGATACAATTGACGGTGGATTTGGCAACGATACGATTAACGCTGGTGATGGCAATAATACGATTGATGGTGGATATGACAACGATATAATTAACACCGGATCTGGCAACGATAGGATTCAAGGCGGATCTGGCAACGACACCATCAACGGCGGTTCTGGCAACAATAGGATTGACGGCGGATCTGGCGATGATAAGATTGACAGTGGATTTGGCAACGATACGATTAACGCCGGTTCTGGCAACGATACGATTAACGCCGGAGCGGGGAACAATATAATTAGCGGTGTATCTGGCAACGATCGCATTAACACCGGATCTGGTGACGATACAATTATTGGCGGATTTGGCAATGATACGATTAACGCCGGTGATGGTAACAATACGATTGACGGCGGATCTGACGACGATATCATTAACACCGGATCTGGCAACGATAAGATTGACGGTGGATCTGGCAACGATAAGATTAACGGCGGATCTGGCAACGATAAGATTGACGGCAGTTCTGGCGACGATATTCTTGTTGGCGGATTGGGCAACGATAGCCTAGTTGGCGGATCTGGTAACGATACCATTAGCGGTGATTTTGGTAACGGTGGTATCCTCATTGGTGTTGGTGGGACTGATATCCTCACTGGAGGATCGGGTAACGATGTTTTCGATTTCAACTTCGTTTCCGAGAGTCAACCTGGTTTGTTACAGGATGCGATCGCTGATTTTGTAGGAAACGGTATCCTTGCAGGGGATCAAATCGATCTATCTACTATTGACGCCAACTCCACTAAAGAAGGCAACCAAGCTTTCACTTTTATCGGGAGTCGTGCATTCTCTGCAATCGGTCAAATCCGTTATTCAGGAGGTATTCTCCAAGGTAGTACTGATGGCGATCTATCGGCTGAGTTTGAAATTCGGCTTGTAAGAGCGCCACAACTAGTAGAAAGCGACATTATCCTTTAATTTAATATTATCTGCCTTGAAAATAAGGCAGAATGCAGAATTTTGATAATTGAATAGTCGCAAAGAGAGATAAGTTTAGCTTGCCTCTGTGAAAGTTTATAGTTATTAAATTGCGCCGCGTATATATCAGAAAATTAGGTAGTACAATCGCAACTGTTGCAATGATGCCACTTAATGAAAAAATGTCAGAGAATTTGAGAAGGCAAGTTGTGACGCAAGGGATGTAGCGATTGCACTAGTTAACAAGGCTTTTAAGTTATTGGCAATTATTTCCTTATATATAACTAGATAAATCATCGAATAAATCTCAAAAAGCAAAACCAACCCTATCTGAACAAAGGTTTCAGATTTTGTTTTCGCGAGAGGAATAAAAAAGGGATAATTACTCTTTCTTATAGATAGAAAAAAGTAGGCTTGAAAGTAATAGTATAGTGTTGTGATTGTGGATAAAATCAAAACGCTCTAAAAGTTATGCGCTTTTGTAGGAGGAAATCAGCTTGTTTCATACCATCCTACTACTGCAAACAGTAAAGATATAAGGACATGACATTACTCTTGGCATAATTTTGATGCCAAGAGCATCAATACATCTAGTGCTTGTCAAATCTTCAAACTTAACACCAAAGACTTGTTCCAATCAGGTGTGGTTCAATTGTCTATTTCCACTCGTTATTTTTTTGCTTTGTCTTCTCGGCGTTGCTGAATGAAAGTGGGAAATTTAAAAATTTAATATTTGAAACTGTTTCCTTTACACCTTTGGGGGAAACCAAATTCATACTCTTAATCAGCAACACCGTTTTCTGATTGGAAAGTGACGAGGTTATTTTTTACCCTCTAAGTTCAGGAGGAACTTACTAATGGCAATTATCGAAGGTAGCATTTTTAATGACAACAATACCATCAACGGTTCCCCACTAATCTTTCGTCCTGCCCTCAATGGGGGTGCTGGCAGCGATATCCTTAACGGCAATGCCGGCAACGATATCTTAAATGGGGGTGCTGGCAGCGATATCCTTAACGGCAATGTCGGCGACGATAGTTTAAATGGCGATGCTGGTAGCGATATCCTTAACGGTAATGCTGGCAGCGATACCCTTAACGGTAATGCTGGCAGTGATATCCT
Source organism: Nostoc sp. DedSLP03 (assembly GCF_034530815.1). Classification (NCBI taxonomy): domain Bacteria; kingdom Bacillati; phylum Cyanobacteriota; class Cyanophyceae; order Nostocales; family Nostocaceae; genus Nostoc; species Nostoc sp. DedSLP03. The sequence continues at coordinate 3,020 of NZ_JAVRCK010000092.1, read as the reverse complement.
TAATGGTAATGCTGGCAGCGATCTCCTCACTGGCGGTGCTGGCAACGATACCTTAAATGGGGGTGCTGGCAGCGATATTCTTACTGGCGGTGCTGGGACTGATTCTCTTACTGGCGGTGCTGGCAACGATATTTTCGATTTCAATTCAGTTTCAGATAGTCCTACTGGTTTGTCACGAGATGTTATCGCTGACTTCGTTGGAAACGGTATCTTTGCAGGCGATCAAATCGATCTATCTACCATTGATGCTAACTCCAGTGTAGCGGGCAACCAAGCCTTTATTTTCATCGGTGCTGGCGCATTCTCAGCAGCCCGTCAGGTTCGTTATTCAGGAGGTGTTCTTCAAGCTAACATTGATGGGGATCTGTCACCTGAGTTTGAGATTGGATTGACAGCAGCACCATCACTAGTGGCAAGCGACATCATCCTCTAATCTAATCTAACGTGAGTTCGACAGACCTCTCCCGGACAGCCTCCCTCTCCTAAAAGGCGAACGCGTAGCGTCTGGGTAAGAAGAGGGAGGAAAGAAAAGAAAAGTTTTTGCTCCCCTCTCCTACCAGGAGAGGGACTGGGGGAGAGGTCAAAATAGCACTCGTCGAACTCGCGTTCATCTAATAGAGCTAACTTGAAAATAAGGCAGGGGGCAGGAGGAAAAGACATTTTCATTGTTCCTTGTAAGCGCAGCTTATGCAGTTTCTTGCAAAAGCGCTGAACACCCTACTTCTAAGAGCAAGCGTTTAGGAGTAGGGTTTTTATTTATGATTTATGCAAACAGTCTAATATTGAAGAATAATTTAGGTACAAAGCCAAACATACTCCAACTGTGAGAAAATGCAGTAGGCTTTAACCTGTCAACAATGATATCGCTATAATCAAGCACAGTTAAATACTCACAAAGTTGCTCATATCAACTGTACCTAACAGAAGCACATGTAAAAAATAGCAAATGACCAATGCTGCGTATGTATGAGAAAATCTGTTAATACAATCAATCGCAAAACTTGTGATGATGCCACAATAGCCAAATTGTAACGTTAGGGGTGCAGCGATGCTTACGACGGGCTATTCAGCGTCGCACTGGTCTAACAAGAGAATGGCACTAAGTTAAAATACAGCCCCAATTGAGATCGATCCTGGGAGGCTTCGCTTCCAATGGCTTTAGCAGCAGCAGCCCTCTCGAAATACATTTCCAGTCTTAACGACTGGGAACGAATTCAAGTTACACAAATCTTTAGGCTTTTCTTCGTGTCATCTGTCTCACAAAGCTTTTAACTTCTTGGTAATTATTTGTTATCAAGTTACACAAATCTTTAGGTTTTTCTTTGTGTCATCTGTCTCACAAAGCTTTTAACTTCTTGGCAATTATTTGTTATATATAACTACAGAAAACACTAAACAAATATCAATATGCTCTCACCAATTCTACCTGGACAAAGGTTTTCTATTTTATTCCGGTCAGAGAATAAAAAAGTTAATTATTCTTTTTTATAATAAAAAAGTTTGCTGAAGTGTAATTCCATATATTGTTATTATAAATACAGTACTAATGTTCTTTAATATATATAATTACGTAGAAAAAATATCTTGTTTCTGAGTATTTCCCAACTGAAACAACTGAAAATATAAGGTATAAAGGCATCAGATGATTTTTGGTACAAATTTGATATAAATATCATAAAATACATCTAGCACTTCTTAAATATTCTCAAATACTCTCAAATATTCAAACTTAATAGTAAAGGACTGTTCCAATCAGGTTTGTTCAACAATATACTCCAATTCTTGATATTTTGACTTGGTTTTGTCGGCATGGCTGAATGAAAGTATGGAATTCCCAAATTCCATGTTTTAAATTGTTTGCTTTATGCATTTGAAGGAAATCAAATTCATACTCTTAATCAGCAATGCCGTTTTATAATGGAGAAGTAAAGAGGTAATTTTTTTCCCTCTAAGTTTAGGAGAAACTCATCAATGGTAACTTCAATATCAATCTCCTCCGGGAGCGGCAGTGTTAGCGCCAGCTCTAGTAGTTATAGCAGTAGCGGTGGCAGTAGCAGTAGTAGCAATAATGGTCAGAGCGATGTCATTAATACTAGTGGTGGCAACAGTACCCTTATAGGTGGTAGTGGCAAGAGTATCCTTAACGCTGGTGGTGGCAATGATAGCCTCTTTGGTAACGCTGGCAATGATATTCTTAACGGTGGTGCTGGCAACGATACGCTCAATGGCGGTACTGGGGATGATGTCCTGACTGGCGGTAGTGGAAAGGATATTCTCACTGGAGGATCGGGTAATGATGTTTTCAAGTACAACTCAATTTCTGATACTCCACTTTCGGGACGCGACATAATCACTGACTTTCGTGGAAACGCTAATTTGCCAGGCGATCGCATCGATCTATTTAATATTGATGCCAACTCCACTATTGGAGGCAACCAAGCTTTCACTTTCATTGGGAGTGCCCAATTCTCCGCACCCGGCCAAATCCGTTATTCAGGAGGTATTCTCGAAGGTAGCACTGATGGGGATCGGTCGGCTGAGTTTCAAATTCGGCTTATAGGAGCACCACAAGTAGTGTCAAGTGACTTCATTCTTTAATTTAATATTCCTGCCTTGAAAATAAGGCAGGAGGCAGAAGGTAGAAGGCATTAGAGAATGAAAATATCTCTTTCCCAGTCTTCAATCCCTAGTCACTATTTTCAAGGCAGATATAATTTTGAAGAAGAACTCTAGTGCAAAGTTAGAGTGTCTCCATCTGTGCACCGGAATCAATATCAATATACTAAGCTTATAAATGTGGAAAGTCAGTGCCTCACCTTGGGGCAATGACTTTTTTTCATATTTAAATTCGTGTATTTCCGGCACTCTAGATTCTATACACATAAGAATCACCCCTATTTAACACAAACGCTTAAATGAAGATTTATTCTAATTAGGGCTGACCAAAAGACACGGTGAAACATAGACAGGACTTACGCAACTGTCACAAGCAATGGCGCGGTGTAACCGCGCCGTGCGCC
>NZ_JAVRCK010000091.1:23741-35992 GCF_034530815.1 Nostoc sp. DedSLP03 | reverse complement strand
ATTCAAAATTCAAAATTCAAAATTCAAAATTCAAAATTCAAAATTCAAAATTCAAGAACTTCTGCCTTCTGCCTCCTCTTTTCCAATAGACTTCTTGCAGAAGTAGGGAAAAGGGAAAAGGAATAAAAAAAACCTTTTCCCGCAAGAGTGCAAAAGTTACTTTTGCAAGAGGTCTAATTCCCAATACCCAATACACGACTATAAAAGAAATGCGCTAAACTCGAATTAGGCGAATCATAATTTGGTTCGTCACAAGACTTCTTGGAAGATATACCTATCGCAGGAAGTGGGTCGATGCCCACTTTTTTTATTGAATTCTCTCATGGCTCATCCTTTAGTTCCACAAATTATTGATTTGGCGACACCAGTGGCAGAAGAACTCGGATTGGAAGTGGTTGGCGTGGTTTTTCACACCAACCAAAGTCCACCAGTGTTGCGGGTAGACATTCGCAATCCTGAGCAAGACACTGGATTGAACGATTGTGAGAGGATGAGCCGTGCTTTAGAAGCCTCCTTAGATGCTGCGGAAATCGTTCCAGATACATACGTCTTGGAAGTGTCTAGTCCAGGTATTTCGCGGCAATTGGTAACAGACAGGGAGTTTATTTCCTTTAAAGGATTTCCTGTTATTATCTCCACAACGCCCCCCTACGACGGACAACAAGAGTGGATTGGTCAGTTGATTCGTCGGGATGAGACAGCACTTTATTTAAATCAAAAAGGTCGTGTAGTCGAAATTCCCCGCTCCCTAATTACTAAGGTGCAGTTAGAGGAGCGCCGATAACAAGTTACTAAGGCTAGAGGCTAGGGACTAGGTATTAGGGACTGGAGATTAGGCACTGGGGGTTGGGAAAGCAGAGGAGCACAGGAGCTTCAGGGACACTAGGGAAAGTTGCAGTCAGTCTTTCCCATAGTGCCCCCCTGCCTCTTTCCATGCCCCATGCCCCATTCCCCAGTCCCCAGTCCCCAGTCCCCAGTCCCTAATTTTTAAAGGAGATTGCTTATGTCAATGGTTACTTTAGCTGGATTAAAAGAATTAATTGAAAGTATAAGTCGCGAGCGGAATTTACCCCGGCTTGCGGTTCAATCAGCTATAAGAGAAGCACTACTTAAAGGCTATGAACGTTATCGTCGCGCCCAAAATTTAGAGCGCAAACAGTTTGACGAAGATTATTTTGAAAATTTTGAAGTAGAACTCGATATTGAAGGAGAAGGATTTCGCGTTCTTTCTACCAAAACCATTGTTGAAGAAGTAGATAATACAGATCACCAAATTTCTCTAGACGAAGTTCAACAAGTAGCTCCCGAAGCGCAGTTAGGGGACTCTGTAGTGCTGGATGTTACCCCCGACCAAGGAGAATTTGGTCGAATGGCGGCGATGCAAACTAAGCAAGTATTGGCGCAAAAATTACGGGATCAACAGCGCCAGATGGTGCAAGAAGAGTTCCAAGATTTAGAAGGAACTGTTCTCCAAGCAAGAGTCCTGCGGTTTGAACGGCAATCAGTGGTTCTAGCAGTTAGCAGCGGCTTTGGTCAGCCAGAAGTAGAAGCGGAATTACCGAAGCGGGAACAGTTGCCCAACGATAATTATCGGGCAAATGCCACCTTCAAGGTATATCTGAAAAAAGTCTCTCAAGGTCAGCAACGAGGGCCACAGTTGCTTGTGTCCCGTGCTGATGCTGGTTTGGTAGTTTATCTTTTCGCCAACGAAGTCCCAGAAATTGAAGATGAAGTGGTACGGATTGTTGCCGTAGCTAGGGAGGCAAACCCACCTTCCCGTTATGTCGGTCCTCGAACTAAAATAGCAGTAGATACTCTCGATCGCGATGTAGACCCAGTAGGCGCTTGTATTGGAGCTAGGGGATCGCGAATTCAAGTGGTAGTCAACGAATTACGCGGTGAAAAAATAGATGTAATTCGCTGGTCGCCAGACCCAGCAACATACATTGCTAATGCCTTAAGTCCAGCACGGGTAGATGAAGTACGCTTAATGGACCCAGAATCACGGCAAACTCACGTACTTGTAGCTGAAGATCAATTGAGTTTGGCTATTGGGAAAGAAGGACAAAACGTCCGTTTGGCAGCCCGTCTGACTGGTTGGAAAATAGACATTAAAGACAAAGCTAAGTATGACTATGCAGCAGAGGATACCAAGTTTGCAGCCGTCAGAACAAAATATCAATCAGAGGAATCAGAAGAAGACGACTCGGACTTGGAAGAAGAATTCGAGGATGAAAATCAGAACGAATTAGAAGAGGAAGATAGTTTTGACAATAACGATGATGAATAATTGATTAATTTTGTAAAGTTTTGATAGTGTAAGATTGTAGTCTTAGTCTCAAAAGCTACTTGGTATTGGTATAAGTAAAAAATAGTCATAATAAACTTATTTTTACTTCCATTATCTTGGACTGAGATCGCAAAGAACCAATGAAACCAAATTATCGGCGCTGTATTAGCTGCCGAAAAGTAAGCTCAAAAGATCAGTTTTGGCGGATTGTCCGCGTCTTTCCATCGGGAAAGGTACAATTGGATCAGGGCATGGGGCGTTCTGCCTATATTTGTCCAGAAACGAGTTGCTTACAAGCCGCTCAAAAAAAAAATCGACTAGGGCGATCGCTACATGCATCAGTGCCAGAAACACTGTATCAAAGCTTGTCGCAACGTCTAGCGCAGTAATACCCAAAACCAAATTTAGTTGGAACAACTTTGTGACGTAATCATTAGAGAAATTGTGTCAAAAGCCGAAGTCGCGCTTTCATCACACTCTCTGTCGATCGTTAAGGTTAGTGCCAAAATAGTAAATGGGTGTAAAAGGCATTCGGCTCTCCAATAACGAGGGGCGAAGCAACATTCCCAGAACAAAATGTCATCGATTGTGTTGTGGAAGACTCAGAATCAACAAAACAAGAAACTACAAAATGGCAACCTGGTAGCGCTCAGGCGCAGTTCGGCGTCAAGGATTCCTATAAAAATCTTTTATTTAAGAAATTTTTATGGGTATCCCTCAACCATCATTCGTGGTGGGGATGCCATTATTAAACCGAAACATCTCTCTTTCCTGATTGGAGGCACCGGCAAAAACTGAACGGCAGTCTAAAAACAGTAATCCAAGGATGGAGATGTCGCACTCCCAGGCAACCATCCGCTAAAACTGTAAATTAAAGGGGAAGAGTGGATGAACAACGGCAAAGTTAGAATTTATGAATTATCAAAGGAATTGAATTTGGATAACAAAGAGCTACTAGCAATTTGCGACCAGCTCGATATTGCGGTCAAAAGTCATAGCAGCACGATTTCAGAATCCGAGGCAGAAAACATCCGAGCGGCAGCAGAAAAGCTTGCAGCCACGAATGTGTCAGCCAAAAAGGAACTAGGTACAACCAGCCATAAACCAAATTCACCACCCAACGGCGGACGTAACCGACCTGCTGCACCTCACAAACAGCAAATTTTGGAAATACGCAAACCCAAAATATTGAGAAATACAACTCCCAACGCCCCAGAGGCGTCACTTGCTAACAATACCCAAGCTGCCTTGTCTGAAGCTAATCCTCCCTCTCCGCCACGGCCTTTCGCTACACCAGTCTCACCCCAAAAACCGGCAGCACCAACTCGACCTGTGCCCCGGACTCAATCTGAGACTCAAGAGCAACCTTCGATCGCTAACTTGGAACAAACGCCTAATCCAAGTCCGGCATCGGAAAAAATAGCATCCCAAAAACCGGAAAAAATAGTTCCACCCAGACCAAAATCGGAAAAACCGATCAAACCACAACTAGTTGCTCCTCCAGCCAGACCTGAGGCAGAAGTTGCCCAGGTGGTAGATGAGCCGCCAGTATCTCAGGCAGATAAACCGATCCTCAAACGCGACCAACGGCTACGTCCCGCAGAAGGCGATCGCGAACAAATTAAGCCGAGAGTCGCTAAACTGCCAACAGACCAGTCTCCACCAAGTGCGCCACAAAGGACAAGTCGTCCCACCCCTGCACCCAGCAGACCAGAGCAGAGAGGTAATAGACCATCTGCACCATCACAACTGGGAGAGGGACAAAGACCCAGACCGGCACGTCCAGGTGAAGCAGTAGCAGCTGCAATGCCGATTGCTACTCCACCCAGACAGATGTCAGGCATAGCGGGCAAATCTCAAGGATTGGGTGATGAACCAGTCACACCGGATCTCCTCGATTTGAAACGCCCAAGTCCGCCTCGCCCAACCAAAGGCGGCAAAAAGTGGGTAGAAGAGGAAATCATTGACGAAGTTAAAGAGAAGGCAAAAGCTGGCGTCAAAGGTAAGCGGATCAAGCCCATACTCGATGATGAGTTTGAAGAAGATTTGCTCGATGATGACGATATCGACTCACCAGCCACCGTCCAAGTCAGCCTTTCTATCGCTCGTCCTCCCAAACCGAAAGCGACTCGACCTGTACAGATACCAGGTGCAACCCTTGCTAGCGCCCCAACTGCAAGAGCCAAAAAGTCTGGTTCTAGGTCTGGTTCCAAGTCTGGTTCTGGGCGCGACAATCACCAAAACCGTCGCCAAGAAGCCGAGACAAAGCGCGAACGCCCCGAAAAAGTGACGATTACAGGGCCGTTGACTGTGCAAGAACTGGCTGACGTATTAGCCGTTCCCGATACAGAGATTGTGAAAATCCTGTTCCTTAAAGGTATGGCGGTGAGTATCACTCAAAATCTGGATATTCCCACAATTACCCTGGTAGGAAAAGAACTAGAAATAGAAGTCGAAACCGCCGAACGAGAAGCAGAAGCTCGGAAAATTACGGAAATGGTCGGTGCAGAAGACCTAGAATATCTCCACCGCCGTCCGCCTGTGGTGACAATCATGGGTCACGTAGACCACGGTAAAACAACCCTGCTCGACTCAATCCGCAAAACAAAGGTGGCTGCTGGCGAAGCTGGTGGGATCACTCAACACATTGGTGCATACCATGTGGATTTGGTACATGAGGGCAAACCACAGCAGATAGTCTTCCTGGATACTCCTGGTCACGAAGCCTTTACAGCAATGCGAGCCAGAGGAGCGCGGGTAACAGACATTGCCGTGTTGGTAGTAGCTGCCGATGATGGTGTCCGTCCTCAAACCATTGAAGCCATTAGCCACGCCCAAGCTGCGGGAGTGCCAATTGTTGTCGCAATTAACAAAATTGACAAAGAAGGGGCACAGCCAGAACGCGTTAAACAAGAACTCACTCAGTATGGTCTGACCTCAGAAGACTGGGGTGGTGATACGATCATGGTTCCCGTCAGCGCCATCAGAGGCGAAAACCTGGATACGCTCTTAGAGATGATTCTCTTAGTAGCAGAGGTTGCAGAACTATCTGCCAACCCAGATCGTACCGCCAAAGGAACTGTCATTGAAGCACATCTGGATAAAGCTAAGGGAGCAGTTGCTACATTACTAATTCAGAATGGTACCCTGCATGTGGGAGATATTTTGGTAGCTGGCTCGGCTTTCGGTAAAGTCCGGGCGATGGTAGATGACAGAGGTAAGAGAGTAGAGATTGCTTCTCCTTCATTTGCCGTCGAGGTACTAGGTTTAAGTGATGTACCGGCAGCAGGCGACGAGTTCGAGGTCTTCGAGAACGAAAAAGAAGCCAGAGCGCTTGCTAGCGATCGCGCAGACAGACAACGCTTATCCCGTTTGTTACAGGGTCGTGTTACCCTTACAACCTTGTCGGCTCAAGCACAAGAAGGCGAGTTGAAAGAACTCAACTTGATCTTGAAGGGAGACGTACAAGGTTCCGTAGAAGCCATTGTGGGAGCGCTCAAGCAAATCCCGCAAAACGAAGTCCAAATTCGGATGTTGTTGGCTACTGCCGGGGAAATCACCGAGACAGATATTGATTTAGCCGCTGCTAGTAACGCTGTAATTATCGGCTTCAACACCACCTTTGCCAGTGGTGCTAGACAAGCCGCTGATGAAGCAGGTGTCGATGTCCGGGAATATAACGTTATCTACAAACTCCTAGAAGATATCCAAGATGCCTTGGAAGGTCTTTTGGAACCAGAGTTGGTGGAAGAACCCTTGGGTCAAACTGAAGTCCGTGCCGTCTTCCCAGTTGGTCGTGGTGCGGTTGCTGGTTGCTATGTTCAATCTGGCAAGCTAGTTCGTAACTGCAAAGTCAGGGTGCGACGCGGCGGTAAGGTGATCTATGAAGGCGTCCTTGACTCCCTAAAACGGATGAAAGAAGATAGCCGTGAAGTCAATGCCGGTTATGAATGCGGTGTCGGCATCGATAAATTCAATGATTGGGTTGAAGGTGACATCATCGAATCCTATCAGATGGTTACGAAGCGCCGCACTCTCACCTTAACGAGATAGTGTTGAGGGTAAAATGGTTAGAAGTTAGGAGTGATAAATTAGGAGTTAGGAGTTAAAGGCTGCTAATTCCTAACTCCTAACTCTTAACTCACAACTTTTTATAATATGCATTCATTTCGCTCTGAACCTATTTTGTGGATTCACGTCGCTGGATTAGCGACGTTGCCTGTTTTTTTAGTACTCTGCTTATTGTTCTTGTCTGTAGGCGAGCCATTTTTACCAGTCTGGATGGAGCTATTCTTAGTTGCCGCTATTGGTGTTCTCCCCCTGCTATGGATGCAGTTGCGTCGCCCTTTTTATATATTTGCTCTTTTAGGAATAGCCCAAAAACCAGAAAATCTGACTGAGCGGCAGCGAAAAATTCTCTGTTTAATTAATACAAAGGTAAATCGTATCCTGGCATTGGTGGCAGCAGCCTTGTCGGTTTGCATACTGTGGTATCTTTACCAAATTGCCCCATTAGTAGCAGATTCAGCTAAATTTCTCCCACAATGGCGCAGTGTTGCATTAGTGCTGGCGGGATTAGCATTTTTGGGTGGCAATCTATTTTTACAAGTACCTGTGAGTGTAATGCGAGTTTTGGTGACTAATGACACAGAATTTGCTGGCATAGAACCATTATCTTTAGAAAAGATTAAGCAAGATTTCACAATTTTAGGGGTGCGAGTTAATCAAATCGTGCCTCGATTATTACAATCCTTGTTTAAGATAAATACAGATTCGTAGCAGCCCGTAAAGTATATTATTTAACTTTAAAGGGCTACAAATAAGTATCAGAAGATGCAGTGGTGCAGAGGAGCAGAGGAGATAAGGGGACAAGGGGACAAGGAGATAAACAAAACTCCTAACTCCTAACTCAGCACGGGCTAAACCTTAGCTTTCCGCTAACAGCATTCCTAATGCCCAATGCTCCATTGCCAATATCCAGTTACCGTTGAAGAAAAACAAAGGAATGAGGAACTATGGCTCAAATTCCAGCTTCTAGCGATCGCCAATTTTCTGCCGATACTGAAATTTGGTATAGCCTCAAATGTGCGATCTCCACTAGTTCCGGTTTTCAACGCTGGCAAGTAGAACGCGATGCTCAATTAGAGGGAATTCGCTTAGATCATCAGGTACAACGGTATTTAAGAGAAACTTTAGAAACTTTAGCTTACTGAAGACCAAACAAATCTTCTAGGTTTGTTTGCAAACGACGGAGTTGACGGTATGCACCCTGCAAGCGATCGCCATCAACTTCCACTTCATTTGTGGGATAATTCTTAATAATTTCAATCAGCGACACTTGCCCGTCTTGATTCGCAGAAAGTACCAAAGCGGCTCGTAAAGCTTGCCGATTTGCTCTTTGAGACGGTGTAGAAATAACTTGACTAACTCGATCCAAAATAATATTACCAATCTGGCTATTGAGCACTTTATCTAAAAATTCAGCATTTACCTTTATTGGCTGTGTTAAATACTGACGAATGGCTTTGGGGTCTTGTTGCGCCAAAGCTACATTAACTTTTAGTAAGCCTGAGAGTTCACCTGTTTCGGCAAAGGTGGATATATCCTCTACAGAAAGTGATTCCCGGAAAATACCATACTTCAGGACTACTCGTTCTGCCGCCAAGGCAGGAGTGGACAAAAACAGAATCCAGATAATGCTTACTAAAACTAAGACGCGACGCAGCCATAAAAAATTAAAATGCATTTCTCTCGATTTCCAATAAGTTTGCTTTTTTTGTGATGATATTCCAGCAGAAGTAGTTGCAGCATCTAGCTTTAGGGAATACTAAAAAATCGCCTCATCCCCATAGTGCCCCTAAGAAAATTTTCTGAATAAGACAATATAACTAATGTATAAGTTCTGTAACCTCTCTAAGGAATTTAGCTGAATCAGTGCTAATCATCCAGTATAGTTTTGCATGGGTTTTAGAGCAGCTACAACGCTGTTATCTTTAACCTTGTTTAGACATACCGTAATTCAGCACATCACAGCACAGACGGAAAAAATGAAATATCGGGGTTTTTACATTACTCTTGCGAAAAATTTTCGGCTCCTTTCTAGCAATCATCTGAGATATTCTTTGCGCGTGGGAGCCGGACTCACGGCAATGCTTGTTGTTTCTAGTGGAGCAATACTACTATCTAGTGAGGTTAATGCTGATACCACTCCTCCAGAAAATATCGCCCCAACTCGCACAGCCCAAACTCCTGCGACTGCCGCAGCGATTTACGTTAATCCAGCAACTGGTGCAGATAGGGCTGGTGCTGGTGCCACCCCGGCAGCACCCTACAAAAGCATAACTTTTGCTCTCAGTCAAGCCCAAGCAGGTGCAGTTATTCAATTAGCACCTGGTACCTATAACCAAGAAAGTGGTGAAACCTTCCCGCTTTTACTTAAACCAGGGGTGACACTACGGGGTGATGAAGCTACAAAAGGTCAAGCGGTATTAATTACAGGTGGAGGCTTCTACACTAGCCGCACCTTTGCCAGACAAGATATTACCATCCTGGCCGAACAAGATACCACGATCGCCGGCGTCAGCGTCACCAACCCAAATAGTCGGGGTACGGGTGTGTGGGTGGAGTCAACTAATCCCACTATCAAAAACAGTACTTTTACTAACAGTGTCAGAGAAGGGGTTTTTGTCACGGGTACAGGCAATCCCAAAATTGAAAGTAACCTCTTTGTACAAAACAAAGGCAATGGGATTTCAATTGCTAAAGCTGCTCAAGGAGAAATTCGGAGTAACTTATTTCAGGATACTGGTTTTGGTCTAGCGATCGGTGGCACTTCCACACCTCTAGTTGTAGAAAACCAAATTATCGAAAACCAAGACGGTCTTTTTATCTCAGAGTCAGCCAAGCCTGTATTACGTAAAAATGTCATTCAAAATAATAAGCGGGATGGAGTAGTAGCAACTGTCAACGCTTCACCCGACCTTGGCACCAACGAAAGTCCTGGTGGCAATCTGATCCGCAATAACACTCGTTATGATGTGAACAACGCCACCAAAACCAGTAAAATTGTCGCTGTTGGCAACGATATCGATCAGAAAAAGATTTTTGGCTCAGTAGATTTTGTTGCCGCCAGTGTTGATGTACCGCCTGGAGGGGCTGTTGCTTTTAAAGATGTACCAGCAAATTACTGGGCAAAAAGCTACATCGAAGCTTTAGCATCTCAAAATATTATTGCGGGCTTTCCTGATGGCAGCTTTAAACCCAATGAACCTGTAACTCGTGCTCAATTCGCCACTATTGTCACTAAAGCTTTAACGCCAGCAGTTAAACGCCCAGCAATTAAATTTAAGGATGTAGCAAGCAATTTCTGGGCTTACGCTGCCATTCAATCTGCTTACCAGAGTCAATTTGTTTCTGGTTATCCCGATGGCACTTTTAAGCCACAGCAGCAAATTCCTAGAGTGCAGGCGTTAGTCTCTTTAGCTAATGGTTTGGGCTTAACTGCAAGTAATCAAAATGTCGTTTCCTTTTACACTGATGCTGCTCAGATTCCTAATTATGCGATCGCACCAGTTGCCGCCGCAACTGCAAAGCAATTAGTAATCAACTATCCCACAGCCAAGCAACTTAATCCTAATCGTGAAGCGACTAGAGCCGAAGTTGCTGCCTTTGTTTATCAGGCACTTGTCAATGCTGGACGTGCCCAACCAATTCCTTCATCTTATTTGGTAACAGTTCAATAAATGTCTAGTTAGCAAATTGGAAGCGCCAGACTAATAAATTATCAGTCTGGCGCTTTCAATATAGTAGTTTTTTAATTTTAGGGTTTTTTAATCATAAAATTTGGGGTCTTTAAATATAGCTGACCCCTTTGAATGTGATTGGGTTTATGGTCAGGGTCTTTATATTGGCTGACCCCGTTTCAATGATTTCTATTTTCACAGAAATTTTTGCTTTTTGGGATTTCCTAATAATTTTTTTACTTTTTCTTTCTGGATATTTTAATCTTCATAAAAGCATGAGTAAATTTGAAGAAAAGATATATCAAAAGAAAGTAGTCAAAAATTAACTAGCTAAGATTTCTCCCTTCAGGAATTAGGATTTTTACCGGAATTGGGGCGTTGTTGCCGACGCTGTTCCCAGCGCCAAAGGAAAACCATTAAAGCAACTATTCCGACTTGGAGAGCTAAATTAGGCAAAGCGCTCTCAACATCGCGTCCGGCAAGCACTTGGAAGAAAAAGACGAATGCACCGAGTGAACCAGAAGCAGCGAAAGCAATGTAAAAAAATTGTCGTAAACCGCGAAAAGGAGCAGCTATTTCTGCTTTCAGGCTGGCATACTGTTCAGGATTAAGACGATTTTTGGGATTTTGATCTACCATGATTAAATCATGTTATACTCTTAGATTGTGTACGCCGATGTGGCTCAGTGGTAGAGCAGCTGATTCGTAATCAGCAGGCCGTGGGTTCAAATCCCATCATCGGCTTTGATGAAAGTATTCTTCAATATTTAGAGTTTGACATAAATCATGTACAGTAACTAATTATCTGTCGTCGGTGACACATTACTGAGTGGGGTATTGTTATCGGTCGGTTTTATAGCAATGCTTGCGATCGCTGCTGTTGGAGTTGGTGCTATCTGATTTAGTTGCGCAAAGACAGTCCCAGTGCCGCTTGGACATCTGCCGATATTGCTTGTGAAGAGGATTTAGAACCGAATGGCACTAAGTTAAGATACAGCCCTTATCCTGACTGGTTCCCAGCCTCCAAGCTGGGAACTTATTTTGGGAGGCTCCGCCTCCATAGCTTGACAAGAGGTAGAACCTCTTTGAATACATTCCCAGCCTGGAGGCTGGGAACGAGTCTAAACAAGCTTTTGGGCTTTTCTTAGTGCCATTCGATTTAGAACCTTCAATGTGGTGTTAGAGCAACAAAACCAAGACTGCTGTAAAGTAAGTAGCGATGCTTGGGTTGGGCTACGCCTACGCGTCTTTTTGAAAATCAAGCGGATCGCAGGTTATTGGCAGAGGGCGATCGCTTAATTTTCTCAATTAGACTGAGATAGATTTACTAAATAATTCACTAAATAACTCTGACTGCTTACTGTTGACAGATTTAACACCCCTACTCCCATTTTCAAGTCAGGTGAATTATTGCAGCAAAGGAGTTATGCCATTACCGTTAGTTGAGGCGTTGGTAATTGCAGCTTGAGTAGGTTGAGTAGTAAGAACCGCTACAACTGGAGTAACTTTTGAACTAGATTGTTTACTTCGTCTTCGATTAGAGCCGCCAGCCTTGGAATACTCTATACTGTTTTTGCCGTAGACAGTTGCAACTCCACTTAGCATTCGTTCAGACATTTCGGAGAGAGCTTTATCCATCTGGGTTACTGTTTTACGCGATTCTTCCAGATTGGACACCAGCGTATTATTAGCTTCTACCATTGCACGGGTAGTATTGATTAAGTGGTTATAGGCTTCAATAGTTAACCCATGTCCTAAATCCAGATTTTCATCAATAGATTTAAGCAAGGCGAGACGAAGTTGGGCTTTGTCAACAGCAGCAGAACCACGAGTTTTTAAAGACATAACACATCCTTTTTTAATAATTCCTTTTTCAACATAGTGGAATATGCTTTTGCCTGAGATGGGTAGTTTTGTGGATTTATTTCATTAAAACTTCAACGAAATAATTACGAATCTACCCGTATTTTTACTCATTTTTATATCAATTTGTTGTTTGAGAATAAGTACAATTAGCAACAGTAATCACAAAATCAATAAATGAGTACTCCGAAATAGCAATTGGGTACTCCGAAATAGCAATTGGGTACTCCGAAATAGCAATTGGATACTCCGAAATAGCAATTGGATACTCCGAAATAGCAATTGGGTACTCCGAAATAGTAATTGGGTACTCCGAAATAGTAATTGGGTACTCCGAAATAGTAATTGGGTACTCC
>NZ_JAVRCK010000091.1:0-23641 GCF_034530815.1 Nostoc sp. DedSLP03 | reverse complement strand
TACTCCGAAATAGTAATTGGGTACTCCGAAATAGTAATTGGGTACTCCGAAATAGCAATTGGATACTCCGAAATAGTAATTGGGTACTCCGAAATAGTAATTGGGTACTCCGAAATAGTAATTGGGTACTCAAAATCGATAAATGCGTTGGAGTAGCCCAACCCAGGCATCGCCGAAATCATAATTGCACTCGCTAAAATAACAAATGCGTAGGCGTAGCCAGCCGCAGGCATCGCCAAAATAACTACTGGGAGCGATAAATTTATGACTCAAGCCTTACGCAAACTAGTTACATTCGATGAATTCGTTGCCAAATACCCAGATAACTCTGGAAAACGCTATGAGCTTCACGATGGAGTAATTATAGAGATGTCTCAGCCTACAGGTGAACACGAAGAAGTTATAGGTTTTTTGGCACTGAATATATCTATAGAAATTGGGCGACTCAAACTTCCCTACTTCATTCCCAAAACAGCATTGGTTAAACCGCTTGAGAATGAATCAGCTTACTTGCCAGATGTGCTGGTATTAAACCGCCCCAATTTAGTCAATGAACCACTCTGGAAAAAAGACTCTACTGCAAGCCTATCTAAATCTATACCATTGGTAATTGAAATAGTTAGTAGCAACTGGCGTGATGATTATCTTACAAAAGTGGCTGCTTATGAAGCAGTCGGCATCCCCGAATATTGGATTGTAGATTATGCCGCTTTAGGCGGTAGGCGGTTTATTGGCAATCCCAAACAACCGACAATATCAGTCTATTCATTGGTTGATGGTGAGTACCAGATTAACCAGTTTCGTGAGAGCGAACGCATTATTTCACCCACATTCAGAGAATTGAATTTGACCGCAGAACAAATTTTTCAAGCAGGAGGTGTGCAAATCTAGGCACAACCGCACACAAAAGATAATATTGAATTTTTGCGATTTGCGATCGCTCCTTTTCTCACCTGAAACTGCTACTTGCATCCCTACAAAAGCTTTGCCAATTGCCAATTCCTTCAGGGGAGAATTGTTTTTACATAAGAATAAGCAAGTATTTTTTCATCCACGCTTACTAAAGGAACATCATAGATTCTTGCTGTTGAAACGATAATTCTATCGGCTGGATCTTTATGAAAATTTCCTGGAAGCGAGTAGCAATCAATGGCAATTTGGGGAGTGATTGACAGAAGAAGTACCCCCTCTTGTGCCAAAGCAATATTAAACCATTCTTCAATGGGACAGGGAAGAATTAGCTTATTTTGGGTAACAAGTCTGCTAATCTCTAAGAGGATGTCTGAGAAGTATTAAATATTTCGCTTGATCCCCCCTAGCCCACGCCAGTCGCTCATGGGGGAAACCCCCAAGACCGCGCTGGCTCCCCTTAAAAAGGGGGGAACCGGAATCAAAGTCCCCCTTTTTAAGGGGGATTTAGGGGGATCTACAAGTCTCAAATACAACACCAAAAAGTTTTCAGACATCCTCTAACAAACTTATCGAGCAAACACCTAAACCATGAGGTCTTTCACTATTTATGGACTCATTGTGCCTATCTGTTAATCTAGAATCATTGTGATTCCACCAAACCCAAACCCAAATATGAGTATCAAGAATAATCAAAAATCATTCACCTCCAAATTTTGATTTATTTCCCAATCATCAGGATAAATAACGGGTTGATTCGGATCTGCCAAATAAGCATAGGGTTGCATTTCTCTGAGAAGATTAACGGCAAATTTGGTTTGATGTTCAGAAGAAGAGGTAATTTTATAAACCTTTTCGGCGATAGTTTCTCTCAATATAGAAGAAGCTAATTCTTCAACGGAAATTTGTTGTAAAGCTGCTGCTTTAATTAGAGATTCTTGAATTTCTTGACTGATGTAAATGTTCGTGCCAATCATTTTTTACTCTGGCTACTTTTTTACATGATACCAAACATCCTCAGCGCAGTTACTTTTTAAGATCGCATTCTCTTGTCACCTGAAACTGCCATTCAATCGGGTGACAAGGTGCTTCAACCGGGAAATTCCTGGGTTGGGCTACGCCAACGCGTTCATCAACAATTAAGCCATCGCATCTTTTGGAAATCAAGCGATAAGCCTAACGGCATAGCTTCTCTACGAGAGGCTGCGCCAACGCTTACCGCAAAATCAGTATATTGTCTGTTCACAAGTAAAAGATACTTATCCACGAGGTTCTTTTATTGCCAGAAACACATCATTTGTGATGAAATTCTACACTTTTCTGGAATGTAGGACGCTGGTGTTGAATATCAAGATGCGTCTATCTCACACCTGCTCATGAATGAACAGCGCCAACAAGCTTATTATCAGCTGATTCAAAATCTACTCAGCTGCCCTAATGGGGAAGAATCGGAGATATTAGCAGCGAATACAGAATTGCTTGATGCTGGTTTTTTGCAGGTGTTGGCAGCAGTAGCAGATGATTTTGCCCAGCAGGGAGAAGAAAATACTGCAAACTGGTTGAGAAACCTAGCAACATATGTCACCCCAGAAGCTACCCCTATCACTCAAGAAGATATAGAGACTTACGAGCAATTTTTACTAGAAATACTGCAAGCAACAGCAGACAGCAAAGGCGATGCAGAAGTAATTTACCCATTGCTGGCAGCAAATACCGATAAACTCAATCATATTTTTGCTGAATTATTGCGTGATTGGGCAACAAATACCCTAGCAGAAGCAGAACCAGATGCAGCAGTATACATCGCCGCAGTGATGATTATATTGAGTAATCGGATTAGGGATTTTCCTTTGGGTAGCAAAGCCAACAACATAGAAATTGCTATGACTGGCTATGATATTGCCCTCACTGTATACACCCGCAGCGCCTTTCCTTTTGATTGGGCAGGTACGCAATTTCATCTGGGAGAGGCTTACCGTAACAGAATATTAGGAGAACGAGCCGAGAATATTGAATTAGCGATCGCTGCTTATAATCAAGCACTCGAAATTATAACCAAAAGCGCTTTTCCAGTAGATTGGGCAGGTACGCAAAATAATCTGGGGATTGCTTGCGTTTACAGAATATTAGGAGAACGAGCCGAGAATATTGAATTAGCGATCGCTGCTTATAATCAAGCACTCGAAATTATAACCAAAAGCGCTTTTCCAGTAGATTGGGCAGGTACGCAAAATAATCTGGGGATTGCTTGCGTTTACAGAATATTAGGAGAACGAGCCGAGAATATTGAATTAGCGATCGCTGCTTATAATCAAGCACTCGAAATTACAACCAAGAGCGCCTTTCCAGTAAATTGGGCAGCTACGCAAAATAATCTGGGAGAGGCTTACCGTAACAGAATATTAGGAGAGAGATCTGAGAATATTGAATTAGCGATCGCTGCTTTTAATCAAGCGCTCTCCGTTAGAACCAAGAGTGCGTTTCCAGTATATTGGGCAGATACGCAACATAATCTGGGGGCTGGTTACAGTGACAGAATATTAGGAGAGAGAGCGGATAATATTGAATTAGCGATCGCTGCTTTTAATCAAGCACTCTCCGTTAGAACCAAGAGTGCGTTTCCAGTATATTGGGCAATGACGCAAAATGGTCTGGGGATTGCTTACCGTAACAGAATATTAGGAGAACGAGCGGATAATATTGAATTAGCGATCGCTGCTCATAATCAAGCACTCGAAGTTTACACCAAGAGCGCCTTTCCAGTAGATTGGGCAGGTACGCAAAATAATCTGGGGGCTGCTTACAGACAAAGAATATTAGGAGAACGAGCCGAGAATATTGAATTAGCGATCGCTGCTTATAATCAAGCACTCGAAGTTTACACCAAGAGCGCCTTTCCAGTAGATTGGGCAATGACGCAAAATAATCTGGGGAATGCTTACAGAGAAAGAATATTAGGAAAACGAGCCGAGAATATTGAATTAGCGATCGCTGCTTTTAACCAAGCACTCGAAGTTAAAATCAAGAGCGCCTTTCCAGTAGATTGGGCAATGACGCAAAATAATCTGGGGACTGCTTACGGTGACAGAATATTAGGAGAAGGAGCCGATAATATTGAATTAGCGATCGCTGCTTATAATCAAGCACTCTCCGTTAGAACCAAGAGCGCCTTTCCAGTAGATTGGGCAGATACGCAAAATAGTCTGGGGAATGCTTACCTTAAGAGAATATTAGGAGAACGAGCCGAGAATATTGAATTAGCGATCGCTGCTTATAATCAAGCACTCTCCGTTAGAAGCAAGAGCGCCTTTCCAGTAGATTGGGCAATGACGCAAAATAATCTGGGAAATGCTTACGCTGAGAGAATATTAGGAGAACGAGCGGATAATATTGAATTAGCGATCGCTGCTTACTCTGCGGTACTGGAAGTTAGAACCAAGAGCGCCTTTCCCCAAAATCATGCAGAGACTTTGTTAAATCTTGGTTGGTTATACCAAGACGAAAAACTATTTGACTCAGCTTACAATACCTTTGTTTCTGCCATTGCGACAGTCGAAGCTTTGCGCGGAGATATTGTTTCTGGCGAAGAAGCCAAGCGTAAACAAGCACAAGAATGGAATCAACTTTATAGACGCATGGTGGAAGTTTGCCTAGAATTGGGCAACCTCATCACAGCTATTGAATACGTTGAACGCAGCAAAACCCGTAACTTAATTGAACTTATCCTAGTTCGTGACAGCAAAAATATTTTTCCTTCAGAAGTTGTCACTCAACTAGAAATACTTCAAGACGAAATAGCCAGTGGTCAATATCAACTTCAAAATGGCAAAGCTGAAAATCCCACAGCCCTAGCCCAACATCTCCAGCAATTGCGACAGCAACGCCAAGTATTACAAGACAGCTATCTATCTGTTGGCTTTGGCTTTAGATTTGACCAATTCCAAAAAACTTTAGATAAAGACACTGCAATTATAGAATGGTATATCACTACAGATAGAGTTCCCACTTTTGTTATCAAACCTAACAGACAAGAATTAACATTTTGGCAATCACAACCAGAAGACTTAGATGCTTTAATCAATTTGGTAAATGAATATCTAAAAGATTACTACAACCAGCAAGACCAACATAAAATTCAATGGCAGAATCAGCTAGAAACACGCCTGCAAAAGTTAGCACAAATTCTGCACATCGAAGAAATATTAGCCCAAATACCCCAAGAATGCGATCGACTAATCATCATTCCTCATCGCTTTTTGCACCTACTACCTCTCCATGCTTTACCCGTCAAATCATCGTACTTATTTGATTTATTTCCCAACGGCGTAAGCTATGCACCTAGTTGTCAAATCTTACAACAAGTGCAACGGCGTCAACATCTTAATTTTCAATCTCTGTTTGCCATCCAAAACCCCACAGAAGACTTATCTTTTACTGACTTGGAAGTAGAAAGCATATTATCTTGCTTTCCCTCCCACCAAGTATTAGCTAAAAAAGAAGCTACAAAAGCTGCTTTATCCCAAGCCGCAGCACAATTACAAGAGACGAATTATCTCCACTTTTCTTGTCACGGTTCTTTTAACTTCAATTCTCCCGAAAATTCTTACCTACTATTAGCAGATGCCTATGTTTCCGATACGAAAACTGTAGATTTCAGTAAATGTTTGACATTGGGTAATTTATTTGAACGAACCTTCGACTTTAGTCAAACTCGTCTCGTGGTTCTCTCCGCTTGCGAAACAGGTTTAACTGACTTCAATAATACCAGTGATGAATATATAGGTTTACCTAGTGGCTTTCTCTACGCAGGTAGTAGCAGTGTTGTAAGTAGTTTATGGACAGTAAACGATTTATCAACATCCTTTTTAATGATTAAATTCATTCAAATTTTAAAAAATGCTACAGATATGTCAATACCACTTGCTATGAATCAAGCGCAGCGTTGGTTGCGGGATGCTACTAAAGAAGAATTGCAGGAATGGGTAAAAAGTTTGGCGTTAGATAGCACTAAGAAAGGAAAGATACGTCGTCAAATTAATAATATGACTGGAGAGCAACCATTCAACTCTCCCTTTCATTGGGCTGCATTTACTGCTGTTGGCAAATAGGAGAATAATAATGTCCGATCATGAAACAACTGTTAATATTTTTGTTCATTTGCTGAATACTCAACCTTCTCTATTTTCAGCAGAAGATAGAATTACACTAATAAAATTGATTAATAACCAACCTGATGACATTATATCTTTATCCAATGCTATCTCAGATTGGCTATCAGAACATCCTGAAGTAGATAAAGCTTTAGCAAAACTTGAGAAAATAGTAGTAAGAGGGCCAGGCGATAAGCAAGCAAATACAAATATTCCCAAATACGAACTTGATAAAAAGAATATACTTAATGAGATTCAACAAAGTTCGTCATCTGCTAAGGAGACAAAAAAACCTACTTAAACTAAGAGGTTGTTTGCAAAGTTATATGTTGTAATTTTTATCGAATTATTACCCCCCTTACTCCCCCCTTATAAAGGCGGCAAATAAGAAAATCCGGTTCCCTCCCCTTTACAAGGGGAGGGTTAGGGTGGGGTAAAGTATCTGAACACCACGACATTTATCTTTATTTTAAAATGGATTATTTTTCAACAGGAAAAATAGCTTATCCCAAACTAACTCTTTATGCCTTTCATCTAAAGCATAGCCTATCGCAAAAACCTAAAACCCCTGTAGAAAATGCCAACGATTTATGGTTAAAATGCCAGCAGCTTGGTAAACAACTTGGTATTCCTAAACTAGAAACTTTACCTGAACTGATTGAAAAAGCAAATAATAAAAAAACTAGTATCACTGGAGAAATACTTCCCGAACGTTTCTTAAAATTTACCGCCATCAAACATCAACAAAACCTACACTTAAGCGGTGAAGCTAATCCCCTAGAAATTCACGATACCTACGCCCTTGATTTAACTCTACGTTATCCTTATCCAGAAGTAAAAATTGCTGATTTAAGAGGGCTAAATCCAGATGATTGCTTACTTTCTAAAAATATCAAAGCTTCTCTAGGACAAACCCTAGTATTTTTTGCTCAACCTGTAGGAAAAATAGATGATGAACAAGCATTCGCTGATGCTTGTGTCAAAGCATTATTATCAGAAGAAACTCTCCGAAAACTCAAGATTTATCGTCAGCATCCAGGGCAATTATTAGGTAGCCCGATATTTGAATATAAAAATGATTCTGACTCTCCTGAAGAACAGTGTCATTTACTAATTTGGTTAAATACCCATTCCTTAACTACCAAATTAGAAAACAAGGGAGAATATTATTATCCTTTAATTGACCTTCTTCTTTGTCGCAGTAAAATTATTTATGCTCGTTCTCAAGCTATATGGTGTTACGAACAAGCTAGAACGACTTATTATAAGCTGGAAAAGTATAAACAAGAATTTCAAGAGCAAAAAAATAACTCTAGAGATTCAAAATTTGATAATTTCAATCAATGGCTTCAGGAAATACCAGAAATTTCTTTTAATTATGTTGATTATTTAAGAAATTTAGAAATACACAGAAATACGATTCAAACTAATAGTAAAAACTATCGTTTATATCTTGACAAGCTAAATAAAATAGGCATTAACTCAGATAATTTAGAATTTTTGTCCAACTTTTTAGAACTAGCTGAAGATACCTTTGTCGAACAAATTAACACAAACTTAGCTTATCTTACCCCCGGTCAAAACCTCTTTGACCAGATGATTAGCACAATTCGCGGCATAGTAGAGTTAGAACAAGCCAAACGCGATCGCTCTTTAGAACGTACCATCCAAGTACTAGGTATAGCCTTTGGTGGCGGTGCAATAGTTTCTGGTGTCGTCACCCAACACATAGATAAACCCTTTGCACCACAGATAAATTTCAAGTACCCAGTTCACCCCTTGGTGTCATCTTTACTTTGGAGTGTTTTAGCTACCGTTATCTTTGGTATAGTAGCGTGGTGGGTTACTCAACCGAAACCAAAGAGAAATAAATAGAAGTAGGCATTAGAGCAAGTTATCCGACTCACGCCACATCAATAGTAGGAATAATCTTGTTGTGCGATCGCTCCTTCAAATCAAAGCCTCTACATATCACTCAAACTCCGTTTCGCAGAAAGATTTTAACAAATCAATACAGTTAGCGATCGCTCCTAAATGAGCAATTTCATAACCGTGGGTATTTTGGGTGGGAAATGCCAAACACGCAGCACGCCCAACATGACCAAATTTCATCGCAATTGAAGCATCGCTACCGAATCCACTCAGAGTTGTGAATTGGATTGGCATATCGATTTGCTTGGCACTATGGCGCAATTGGCCATTTAGTCCCTCATCATATATTCCATAGGCATCTTGAGATAAAAGTACAGGACTTTTACCATCTTTAACAGGATATTCCTCAGATAAGGGACAAATTTCTAAAGCAATCAAGGCATCCAAACGCTGGTTTTGAGTGAAAAATAGTGCCCCAATTGCTCCCACTTCTTCTTTAGCTGACGCCACCAGATAAACATCAACTGCTGGCTGTTTCAGGTTTTCAGCCAAAGCTAGCAAAATCGCCACAGAAGCTTTGTTATCTAAGGTGTAACCAGCAATATGATCCTTTAACCGAATTGGACGCTTGCGATGTTTGCCGATTACCATTCTAGTTCCAGGTCGAATACCAGCTGCTTCTAATTCAGCAGATGTCAGCTTCGTTTCAATCCAGGCATTTTCCCACTTAACAGTAGTATCTTCCTGCTGGACTTTTTGGGGCGATTCGTGGGAAACGTGGCGGGAACCAAAGCTGAGAATACCGTTGATGGTTTCGTTATCTCCGATTAAATCAACCACTCCTTCACCGTAAACCCACGGGAAAGAACCGCCGAGTTTGCGGACTTCAACACGACCTTCATCACCGAGACTCTTGACAATTGCACCAATTTCGTCTTTATGTGCTGTGATTGCGATCGCTCGGTCTGGATTTTTCCCAGGAATTTTCGCAATAATATTATCGGCGCGATCGCACCAGACTTCTACACCCAGCGCCGCAAATCGTTGCATTAACAACTGATTAATCTCAGCTTCAGCACCACTAGGGGAATGATGCATGATTAGTTCTTCAATAATTTCAAATAAGCGATCGTAATCCCACATCAAGACAGTTAGTTTAGTTTTCGACTGTTATATGAGACAATTGTGCATCAACAACCCGACCTGCTGACCTTTTTTGTTGACGCTTCAGCACTCCTACCGCACCAAAAACACCAAGGGCTAAAATACCCAAGTCGATCGCAGGTTCAGGAACAGACTTAGCATCAATCGCCGCCAGTGCAGCGTCTGCTACTAACTTATGAGCACCTGTTGTTGGATGTACAGAGTCAAAGAACAAATAATCGTTTGGTTGAGAACATACACTGATGATTGTCTGGAAATTCCCTACTACGCAAGGATTAGTTACATCTTTAAACCCAAACTTCCCTGGATTTGCTTGTACTTGATTAAATAAAGAAAACACATCCACAGAGATCAGATTCAAGTCAGAGTTTTTAGTAAATTTGTCTAGTTCGTCTTTTAATCTCGTGTTATGGTCATTTGTTAAGGCAGTCAAGTTGCTAGATAGACCTGTAGCGGATGCAAAAGGAATCTTGCCTAAATCAGGCAAGTTAAAGACTAAAATATTTTTTGCACCGGATGAGGCAAGTAACCCTACTGCATTTGATAAATTCTGGACTGTTTGCTTTGCATTTGTAGCTTGACCAAACACATAATCATTTGCACCTCCCCATACAGCATAAAGGGCATTTGGATCGAGCTTCTGATTGGCTTGTATAATAGGTTGCGTCAACAAGGCGACTTGCTCTAATACTCCCGGTAACGGCGCACTAGGAACAACAGCATTGCCTTGACCAGAACTAGCACCACCCACAGCAAAGTTAATACCTTGGTTGGGAATAGTAGGATTTAAAGTAATGTATGGAAAGGGTTTTAATCCTAGCCGATCTCCGAGGTAGTCTACCCACACTCGATCGTTGGAAAAACGCCCTTGAAAGTAAGGCGGATCTTGGGGAATGGCTGTTGTTGGAGCGACTAAACCATTAGTAGCAGCGAAAACATTGCCAGTATCAGAAAGACTGTCGCCAAATACATAAAATTTGTCAAAACTCGCAGCACTTACTCTGAGCGGCAACATGAAAGACAAGAGAACAAATCCTGCTGCTACAGCTTGTTTTTTCATATTTGTGTTTTACCCGTGGTATTTTTGAGTTTGTTTAAAAGTAATGAAACGATAGCCTGACAACTTGTCTTTTGAGTTAAGGACTTCCAAATAAAAAATACTCAACTACTTCTTGTGGGGTGTGCGTCTCGCCCATACGTAGGGAAGTTAATTTACGTTGTTTTACTTAATATGCCTCAAAATTTCATGAAACACGGGTAAAAACGCTGAAAATACTTAGATTTACATTTTCTTGATTAAAAACAGGTCTATTACAAAAAAATGGTCAAATTTATATGTTATGGCGTGGGAATTGCACACTTTTATGCTTTCGAGCGACTAACTGCGACAGAATGGTGCAAGCCTTCCTCTTCATAGCTTTAACTTTGCTTTAATTTCAAAGCCTCAGTAGCCGATACACCCTCACCTTGACTGCCGAAATACCACAAAGCCGTAGCAGCCTCAGCACGAGTTACTGGTTTTTTGGGTTGAAACAGAGTCGTATAACCAAACACCCGGCGAATATTCGATTGTTCGCCATTCTGATAATCAGCCAACACTGCTCTTAAAGCCTTAGAGTCAATTTTAGCTACGTCTTGGAAACCCCAGGTTTGTTTAACCGCATCTAAGTTAGCAGAGGGTAAAGCTTGGCGAGTATCTAAGGGTAATTTCCACAGCAGCAATTGTTCCCGCGTTAGAGGTGCATCAGGACGAAACAAAACTACTGTAGAATCTCCAGACAAAGGACTAGGAATTAAGCCAGCTTCAGCTAATCCCTGAATTGCAGGAAAATCAGGGTCTTTTGCTGACACATCACTAAAAGCTGGTTGAGTACTTTCTGATGCCAAACGAATCTGTTTAGCTGGATTGTTTGTATATACAGCGTTGTTAGCAGCAATTAACCAACGAGCATATTCTCGATGTGTAACGATTTTACCGGGTTCAAACTGATTAGTTGTGGTAGTAGAGTTGCTTTTAGTTGTCTTTGGTTCTATAGATAAAACACCTAATGCAGCCAAGTCCTGGATGTGTTGCCGCCATTCTTGCGGTGCTTTATTCAGATCGTTGAATATCTGAGATTCAGGTGTCGCTGTCGGGATTGTTTGGTTATTAGCAGTGCTTGGTGGTTGTGCTGCCAAGTTTGCAGGTGGTACTGGGCCAATGAACTGTGAATTTCCCGGTTGAGGAACGGCATTAGCAGTTTCGTTAGGATTTGTAGTTGAAGTAGGTTGTGCTGTTGCAGTACTATTCGGTACGTAATCAATTAGTAATTCAGTGGCTGTTTGGGGTTGATTAGGTGTCGCGTTAGTAACTGATTTAGGCTGAATGGAAACCTTCAACAGCAAATCGTTGCGACGTGCCTCAAAAGTGTTTCCTGTATCATCTGTCGGCTGTTGTAAAATCTGCCAGTTATTTGTTTGAAACTGGCTGCGATAAAAACTAGCAATAACATTACTGGGGTCAGAACTTAACCAACGAGTTGAGATTTTGTTTTCTGAGCCGCTAGCAGGTGTAACTTCCTGTAGCTTGGCATTGGAATATAGTGGGATATCTTTAGGAAAATCAGCTGGTAACTGAACAGTTGATTGGTTTTGCTGTGCTTGCGGTTGGTTACTCTGAGATTCTCCAAAGACAACTGGATTGCTTTGCAGTTTCGGATCTGCCGCCAAAGATTCCTCAAGGTTTTTGGCGACTGGACTATTAGCACAGGCTGTTAACGAAGTGAGTATAACAGCCCAAATTAGAAATACAGCTGGACGTTTACAGGGAAGCACAGGAAATCACAAATTGAGTTTCAATTCCTACCCTAGCGCAGACTGTCCATTAAATGGGAATGAGGCATGGGACATGGTTATTCTCCTTTATTCTCCTGCTCTCCTCTGACTCTCTATATCACTAAAAGACACTACCGACTTACTACGTCTTCTTCCTAAATGTCTATTTTGGTGATGATGTCTCTAAAAATGAGTAAACGGTAGCAAAAGCTACCGTATTGTCTTCGTTTTACAGCCATTAGGTTTTGATAATTCCTATGCTTATTTATAGAGTTCCCTAAAATTCTGGAAAACTAACATTTTTGGGAAAAAATATAAATAAACCTGAAATCATTGCTAGATAAGAGTTTTATAATTTCAGAGTTCTTAGTCAGGACTTTAGTATTTAGATGAGAGTCACCAACTACAAACTGAGCGATACTAGATTGTGAACCAATCTTTTAGAGAGTTATCTAAATATCCAAGTTGTAGAGCAGATAACTGCTCAAAAAACAGTTTAGCTAGCAAAAGCTTGAATCTACTTCCAGATGCACTAGTTGTAACGCGATGCCTACGCCAAGCAACTGAAGTGATAGACTTAGAATAAAGTTCCCTTTAGCCTCACCCAAAGAGGGGAATAGAGCGAGTTCACTAACACTGGCTGACAATTGATTCTGAAAATTATTCATCTGACGATGATAATGTGAGTCAAGCAATAGCTGAAAAATGCCAGTGTTAAACAATTCCAGTAACTTAGCGTAAGTTCGTTATTCTTGAGATTGGGATAATAGGTAGAGCAGTCAAGTGTCGCAGCAGTTTCCTTAGTATCTCTAAATTGATTTTCTGGAGAAAGTGCTACTTGTGCTGTAGTCAAGAAATTCTTGACAGCCTCGAAAGCAGTGAGTGCTTTCTCTAAAAGTGCGTAGTTTACCGCCGTAGGCATCGCCTCTATGTTATCCAAAACTTTCCCTCAATCAACTCATCCCCTGTTATTCTTGGATAGGGCTGTGCTTCTTTTAGGAAAGCTGGAAGGTGCGCTTCGCAAGTTATAGAAATAGTACATAGTTGGCTTTGGCTGTTTTTCCCAATCCTAGTTAATGATTGGCTTGAGGCGAAAAAGACACTTCATCAAATGCACTGGCGGTTGAAAAAACCTCTACAAACTTGGTCTGAACAGTTAACACCTTCCTGATAGATTAGATACAATTAGCATCTGTGTTTTCTTAGGCGTAGGCGTAGCCCGTCGTAGACATTGCTTGCTCAAAGCGAGTGTTCAAATTGACATGGTGCTAAACTAGCCGATTTGACATAGTATTAAACCTTTCACCTGCTGGCTCTGGCGAAAATTTTTGATTCAGGGCAAATTAAGACTTATATTCAAGAGGCTTGAGTGTTTATTGGAGATGAAGTTCACCAAAAGGCAGCAAAAGGCTGAAAAAGACACGTTTGATGTCAAAAACGCAGATCGGATAGGAGTATGAAAATCTAAAATAGATATTAAGAAGAAAAAACAACGACCATCGACAACCGTCAGTCCTTTTTACTTTCTGTAAAGCGTCACCGGGTTGTTACCAGTGCTGAAACACGATTACATGCAAGTTTCCCAGGATCAGCCTATTTATTCTGAAGCTCCACTCCAGCTGTTACTGTTTGTCGATGGACGCCCAAAGTCCCGCCAACAGGTGCAGCGAATACGTGCTTACTTAAAAGAATTACAGGCTGAGTATAGTTTTGAACTTCAAACTATTGATGTTGGTCAACAACCTTACTTAGCAGAACACTTTAAATTGGTAGCAACGCCAGCTTTAATCAAAATTCACCCGGAACCACGACAGGTTTTGGCTGGAAGTAATATCATAGCGCAATTGAAAAACTGGTGGCCTCGCTGGCAAGCCGCTGTAGACGCCTATTTGAAATTACAGGAAGACTTACAAGAACGGATAGACGATAATGCTAGGGTGACATTACCCAAATCGACTATCCGTTCAGTTGCTGTTTCTGCCGAACTGATCCGACTCTCAGACGAAATTTTTCGCTTAAAACAGGAAAAAGATAACCTCCAAGAGCAGCTACAGTTTAAAGATCGGGTGATTTCGATGCTGGCACACGATCTCCGCAATCCCCTAACTGCCGCCGCGATCGCCATCGAAACTCTCCAATCTAACTACAATTTAGAAACAGGCCAATTTCAGCGCCTTAAACCATCCTTAACGGCCCATCTATTAAAACAAGCCCGTAATCAAACTAAGATCATCGATCGGATGATTGCCGACCTTTTGCAGGTAGGTCGAGGCAAAGATACTGAGTTTCCGATTTTACCACAAAAAATACAACTAGGTAAACTATGCTTAGATGTACTAGAAGAATTGTGCGATCGCTACACCGCTAAGTCCCAAGAGGTCGAAACAGATATTCCCAATGACTTACCTTATGTATATGCTGACCCAGAACGCATCCGGCAAGTGCTGGTGAATCTGTTGGATAATGCCATCAAATACACCCCAGAAGGTGGCAAAATTAGCATCGCCGGATTGCACCGCACTACCCAAAAAGTTCAGTTTAGTATTGGCGATACTGGGCCTGGTATTCCTGTGGAGAATCGCGATCGCATCTTTGAAAACCACTTCCGCCTGCAACGGGATGAAGGTACAGAAGGTTACGGCATTGGTCTTTGTCTATGCCAACGCATTGTTCTAGCACACTATGGCCAAATTTGGGTAGACTCTGCGCCCAATAATGGAGCATGGTTTCACTTCACACTGCCAGTTTATCCTTCTTAGGTATTGGGGCATTGGGCATGGGGCATTGGTAAAAAAAACTAGCAACACTTAATGACAAATGACCAATGACAAATGACAATTAAGAACTTGAGACAAAGCGATCGCGTCCCCCGGCCTTTGCTTGATAGAGTGCTTTATCTGCCAGCACGATCAACTCTGAAGGTGAAGATTCCCAAGTCGGGACAACAGTTGCCACGCCCATACTGAGAGTGACGTGCTGACTCACCGCAGAACCGTCATGAACAATTTGCAAATCTTTGATTCCCGCTCGAATTGCGGCGGCAACGTGAAGTGCGCCAGATGCAGGAGTGTATGGCATAATCACAGCAAATTCTTCGCCACCATAACGCGCTACTAAATCCTGATGTTTTTGTGCCTTAAGGCTTAAGACAGCACCCACCTTTTGTAAACATACATCTCCTGCCGGATGGCCGTATTTATCATTATAAAATTTAAAAAAGTCGATATCACACAAAATCATTGACAAAGGAAATCCCTCTTGTGCGAGATTAATCCATTGAGTATTGAGATAATCGTCAAAGCGGCGACGATTAGCTAACTCAGTTAAGCCATCTACATTGGCAAGGTGATGCAAAGCTTCGTTTGCCGCCTCTAACTGTTTGTATACTTGTGCTTGCTGTAGCAGTCGACGCAACCGCTGGCGTAATACAGGCCAGTGAATTGGCTTAGTGACATAATCAGTCGCTCCCGCTTCAAAAGCACGGTTTACAGATTCCTCATCGTCCAAGCATGTGATCATCAAGATGGGAGTGCGCTCCCATATCTTGGACATGACCGTATTGTTCAGAGTCGAGTCAGTATCAAAGGTGGCAAGGGCTGAGATTAAATTATTCCTAGCAATCTGGAGCAAGTGCTTACAGCAAGTAAAGCCGTCCATCACAGGCATTACAGCATCTAGCAAAACTATATCCGGTTTGATAGTCTCGTAAGCATCTAAACATTGCTTACCATCATTGACCTCGACTACTCGATAACCTTCTTGTTCCATTGCTTTACGCAACAATACCCGGATGGTCTTGTCATCATCAGCCACTAGAATCAGTGGTGGTTGCTTAGAAACAGAAAATGGGCTTATGCCTGACATGAGTTGCCTTCCACTTGCGGAATTATCCTGAAAAAGGCTGTGCAACTCAATCGCATGGGGGCGATCGCTATTTTCATCAATGCCAGGATTTGCGGCAAAGGCGTGTCTGGCTTCACATTCAACTGTTTTTTGACAATGGACTGCCCAATGTTGTCGGGCCAAGCAAGCGGTAGATAAATAAGTTGCATAGACAATCTGTAATTTGAACACGAAGGCAATTGCTGCCTTTTTGTTCAGCGATGGTTATGGGAGAAAATGTTACTTTTATATTTCCCTATTGTTAAAGTTAAATTACAATTTTTTTGAGAATTACAAATACACACCCTAATTATTTAGTTATGTAGTTAGTTTATAAACCCAGTGAGACAAGAAAAAGCAATCACCAAAGTCCCCTCAGAAGATAGCTAATACTAAATACTAATATCACCTGACTGAAATTTATTTAGTCTATCCGACAAGGCTTGCTCAGGTTTAGTATAATTACATAAGATTGAGATAAAACTTAGTGCAAAACTTTATTTTCAAGTGACATTTATAACCATTTCGTTCTATCCATAAACCGTCAAAAATTAAAGTTGACTAGACAAACAAGCAAAAGTTCTTCCAAAAACCATTCAAATCTATTGACATTCGCTAAATCTTTAAAATGCCAGACTCATTAATGTACCATCAGGATAATTTTGTTGTTCTAGAAACAAATCAACCAGAACAATTTATGACATCATCAGAGCTATTAGAAAAGCTCAAAATAACTCTTCAACAACTCATCATTCAAGATTTACCGCCTGACTTGCAAAAGTTTAATACTGTGGAAACTCAAGCCCAATATTTAATTGACACTAGTTGCGAATTAGATATTGGCCCTGGAAAATATTTACAGTGGTACGCAGTTCGTTTAGAAAAGTAACTTTTTGGTAAATGCTTAAGAGAATCACAAAAAAATCTTAATAAAAAATTTCTGACTACCTCCCCGACTTTTTGAAAAAGTTGGGGAGTTAAATTTTGGTTAAGAGAATTCTCTAAAAAGAATAATTACTAATTCATAATTCATAGTTCAAGACACTGTACAGTAATCCACACTGCTCATCAAAAATTGGGTGGTTAATAAGAGTATGGAGCCTACGACTCTACTAATAATTATGAACTATTAATTATTTTGACTGTTGCAAAAATATGGGTAACAACAAGTCATAAAGGGATGAAATTTGGGTAACGATAATTTTTGCTCTTGACTATTGACTACTGACTAGTGATTCTTTTTGAGTATTGATTAGCGCTAGCTCAATTTTATTTTCAGATGGCTGCGTTATTTGAATTTCCAAACCAGGGCCAAAATAATTGGTCATTTTTTCATGCTTTTTTTGCCACACATCAATCGGTATTAGCGGTGAATCAAATTCTAAAATTAGGGCGTAGCTCCCATTAACTTCCGTTTCTCGTACCCCTGTCACTGTTGGCCGTTCTTGGTCAGTGGGACTCAAACCCAGAAAAGAAAGTGTTGTATCTAAATGAGCATCTTGACCGTAGCAATATCGGGTAATGTCTTTGCGAATTTTATTTTGCGTATCAGTTGCTTGCTGCTGGCGCAGTCTCAATGCTGATGGTGATGTAGTTTGGGTAAATGGTACTGGCTTAAGTTCATTCGCTTTTAGTGCCAGTCCTCCCAATAGTAGAGGAATCCCGTAAAAAAATCCGACAAGATTGAGTGTGGCATTATTATCAGCATAGGCGACAAAGCCAATGATGGTTAATATGCCGCCGATAGTTAGACCGAGTGTTCCCAAAGAGATTTGGCGTAGCATGAGCTTAAATTAGTATAAAGTCTGAATACCTTAGTTTTATTATCATCGGCTATGAGCAACAAATTAGGAAAGAACATTGTCCCCAGGTGCTAGTGTTTAACTAACCCTAAATTGCCTATAAGATGGTTAGAAACCGCACGCTAGTTGCTCAAGAGCGAATAAGTCAGGCATTGTCGCTCAAAACACTGATTTCGTTTAAACGAGACTTTACCCACCTTTGTCTTTGTGATTTCCAACACTCAATTTATCCTTAATTCATATTCGCGCAGCATCACGCAGGGAAGGCAAGTAGCACTAAGTTGACTACTAAGGGTGTATAGTGTCCCAGAATATTAGATTTTGAGTTAACTTTAAATTTAAAGGTAGTTAAAGATAGGAAAAAAATAATGGACTTACAGACTATAAAAGAACGAATTGTCGCAGTTCAAAATAAACGCGATTACCTATTAAGCTTACTGGAGCAACCAAACCTGGGAACTTTGAGAATAGATGTAAATCAGGCTTTGGAAGAACTGGATGAATTAATTGATGAATTTACACGCACCATTCCAGTAGAGTAAAAATTATTAAAATTTACGTCGGTTTAACCTCAAGTTCCGGCTAGACCGACGTTTTTCAGTAGTATCATGTCTTTAAATCCCCAAAATTGAACTAAGCTTGAGTTAGCGAAGCAATAATCAATCTCCTGCACGCTGACCTAGCTGCCTAACCAAGGCAATAAGTTCGCTTGTAGGTACATCTTTCTTGCAAACGTTATCAAAGCTAGACATTGCCTTTTGCCCATGAAAACTTATGTCTTCCACTGAGGAGTAAGCAAGTATCTGGGTATTCGGAGATATAGCTTTAATGTGACTGGACGCACTCCAGCCATCCATAACTGGCATCTGTAAATCTAGAACAATTACGTCCGGATGGCAACGTTTAACCATTTCTATAGCTTCTTCACCATTACTGGCTAAACCTACTACTTGAATATTTTCCTGGCAAGAAAAAACTAATTGTAAGGTTAAACGAGTCAGTTCGTGGTCATCAACTACTAAAACACGCAAGGTAGAGAGCTCGCAGGATAACATTAACATTGAGGGGAAAGACAAGTTTATTCAGAATAACCCCTCCAGTTTATGAGAACAAGTGCCAGCACTGACTCTATCCTATGGTTGAATAACTTGTGTGAACCTATGTAAACAACTTAGACAACTGCCCAAAAAATTCAATTTTTCCAAAAAAAACTAATTTGAGCTAGTTGTCAAGGTAGAAGTCACTTATTTTTTATCAATCAGGTTGGGACTACACCAGTTGAGCGTAATGCCATGTTCATGAGAATTTTTTGTGAATTAGCTTCTGGAGAATCATCATAAGGACGCCGTTGAATGTAACTACCATCAGCTTGTAATTCCCAAGCTTGGCGATTATCTGCGAGCATAATTCCCATAATTTCTTGCAAATCTTTAGCAATATCTGGGTCTTTTACTGGGGTAATTACTTCGACTCGGCGATCCAGGTTGCGGCGCATCCAGTCAGCACTGCCAATATAGATTTCCTCCTGGGTATTGTTATGAAAATAATAAATCCGAGAGTGCTCTAAAAAGCGACCGACAATACTGATGATGCGAATATTTTCACTAATGTCTTTGATTCCTGGGCGTAAACAACAAACACCCCTAACAATTAAGTCGATTTGCACTCCAGCGCGGGAAGCTTCATATAAAGTGGCGATAATTTCTGGATCGACAAGGGAATTCATTTTGGCGACAATCCGTCCAGAAAATCCATTTTGAACATTTTCGATTTCGCGGTGAATTAATGCCAAAAAGCGATCGCGCATATTCACAGGCGCAACCAGCACTTCTCGATAAGATTTTTGCAGGGAATACCCGGTTAAGAAATTAAATAAATCTGTAATGTCAGCGCCCAACTCATCACGGCAACTAAACAATCCTAAATCTGTATAGAGTCGTGCTGTTTTAGGGTTATAGTTACCAGTCCCAATATGCACGTAGCGACGTATGCGGTCTTTTTCGCGCCGTACTACCATGACGGTTTTACTATGGGTTTTTAGCCCGACTAAACCATAGACAACATGAACTCCAACTCTTTCTAGTCGTTTTGCCCAGTAAATATTATTCTCCTCATCAAATCGTGCCTTTAATTCCACCAGCACAGATACCTGCTTGCCATTTTCAGCAGCCGCAATTAAGGCGTTGACGATGGGCGAGTCACCAGAAGTCCGGTAAAGGGTCATCTTGATGGCTAAGACATTCGGATCGTAGGCAGCATAAGTAATAAAGCGCACAACTGTAGCCGAAAAGGATTGATAGGGATGGTGTACTAGTAAATCCTTTTCCTGAATTACAGCAAAAAAGTCTTTTCCTTCGTCCGTTTCCAGCGCATCTGGGTCTAAAATCGGTTCTCTCAGCCTTTGCAGGCGTAACGGTACAACAGATTGGCGTGGTGGATCTTTGAGTTCTGGCAATGGTAAGGACATAAAGTACATTAAATCCCGCAGTCCCAAAAGACCATCTACCTCGTAAACATCACTTTCTGTTAATTCCAAATCATGTAATAATCGCGATCGCACTATTTCCGGAGTCTGGGATTGAATTTCTAGCCGGACTGGACTTCCACCCAGTCGCCGTTTTCGCAATTCCTGTTCGATTGCTAACAACAAATCATCTGCTTCATCTTCTTCTAAGACCAAATCGGCATCACGGGTAATGCGGAACGGATGATATTCTTGAATGTTCATACCTGGAAATAGAGATTCCAAGTTATGAGCGATCGCCTGTTCTAAAGGTACTCCAGTCCAATGGGCAGGTTTTTCGCTATTTTGATCTCCCAACTCAGGCGGTATCGGTAAAAATCGTGGGAGAACACTAGGGACTTTGATTCTGGCAAAAAATTCTTCTTCGGTGTCTGGATTCTTGACCACAACAGCCAGATTTAAACTGAGATTAGAAATAAACGGAAAGGGATGACTAGGATCGACAGCCAGAGGAGTCAAAACTGGAAAGATTTGTTCTTCAAAATAGCTGTTGAGATGAGTCCGCTGCTTTTGATTTAAATCTATGTAATTCAGAATATGAATGCCATGATTTACTAGTAAAGGACGAAGTACTTGCTCAAAATGTTGGTGCTGTTTGTTGACATGAGGAATGAGGGTAGACCTAATATCGTCTAGCTGTTGTTGTGGTGTGCGACCATCGGGAGTTAACAGGCTAACTTTTGCCTCTACTTGTTGCTTTAAGCCAGCAACGCGCACCATAAAAAACTCATCTAAATTAGAGTTAAATATTCCCAAAAACTTAAGACGTTCCAGAAGTGGGGTGCGATCGTCACAGGCTTCATGTAATACCCTGGCATTAAATTCTAACCAGCTTAACTCTCGGTTAAGATAATATTGTGGATCGCTGAGATTGATGGGGGTAGCGCTTTTTTTAGATTTTGCCATAATGACCTAAAGGCAGTCAGATGTAGCCCATTCAACTGGGGGACAATAAATATAGTAAGTTAAATGGTGCTTGAGCAAAACGCTGAGGCAATTTTTTGCTGTGCTTATTATCTAGCTCACTACTGGTAAAAGACAGACATCAGAATTTTAAAAATCTATTTGTATTTAAATAACTGTAGTCAAAGACTCAAAAATTAACTTGTGTAGGCATGAAAGCCAAAATTCCTAAGAAATTTTTGGGTGCTTTGCGCGTAGGCATAGCCCGTCGTAGACATCGCCTTGGGTATCTTCTAGATAACCACCCTAACCACCCAACCTATAACTAGATTTTATAGCCGTTTTCAATTTTATGGAATATGGTATTGGCGTATAGTTATCTGCCCTTTCAAAATATTGCATCCATACAATAACTGCGATGGGCCTGGGATTCAAATCCTTGCCCACAGCATATTACCTATAAAGATGCACTTAAGATTTAGCAAAGATATGACATAGCCATATCTGACAAGTTTTAACGAATTATCAAGCAGTATTTACAGAGTATTGGAGTGTTGTAAGCAGTCTAAAGGCTTACCTCCAATCCTTGATGGATTTGGTTTTCCAACATCCAAAATTTGGTAATCATTACTACAACTGCTATACAGACATTTAATAGGCATAACCCTTACTGCAACTCTATTTTTATAAGGTATTTGGAGCTTTTATTCAGAGCTACACCAATACTTCTATCTATTATTTTTTTTAATTTATGACCTCTGCGATTTTTTAAAACTTCAGTATAATCTCTGAGATATTTCTGGAAAGCAATAGTTATATTGAGAACGTAAAGAAAAACAACACGGGGAGTTTGTTAATCATGAAAATTTCTGCGATCGTTAAAGGAAGCATCTGTTTATTAGGTTTGGTTAGCGTTGGTAATATCCTGGCTGCACCAGCAAATGCAGGTCAAGCATCTGCTCGTGGTGCTGTAACTATTGTTAGAGCTTCAGGCGCTTCTATCAGTGTTAGTGGTGAATTAGCTTTGCCCAACAACGCATACTACGATCAGGATTTAGTCGTTAAAGCCACTATTACTGGCACACCAGCCGCTGACGATGAAGTTGTAACAGATTTAACTCTAACTCCAGGCACACCTAACGTTACAAACCTCTCCACTAGCAGCAATCCTTTCGTAGCTTCAGCAGCAGCAGCCTTAGATGCAGCTGTAGCTGCTACCGACATTGGCGCACAAGCAGCGATCATTCGGGCTGGTGCTGGTTCTAATGGCTTAGGCGGTTTAGAATAGATTAAGTTTTTGCTTTAACTCGTAAGTAATTACAAAATTTTTAGCAACTGACAGAACAGTTGAATAAATCAATACATCATAGGGAAAAGAAATAGCAATGCTATATCTGTTCCCTATATTTATATTTGTATATATAGTAAGTAGGTCAACTTAATTAAACATAAAACGCTCCACTTGATACTGACCTTGCTTGGCTCTATGATTGATACCATCCATAATAGCGATGCCTGCGGCGGGCTACGCCTACGCTAATTCGTATTCATCCTCAAAAACTCGGCCTGCAAGCTCATCACGCTTAAGATGTAACCATTCATCTTCAATGCGATTCATTTGGGGGCTATAGGGAGGTAGAAAAAAGATGTACAAACCTTGCTGTTGCCAACGTTGATGCTGCTGGCGAGCCAAATGACTTTTGTGAACAGAAGCGTTATCGTGAATGATCACGGTGATTTGTCCAGTTTCAAGTAAGTGCTGTTCAGCAATTTGAGCTTGCCAATCCATGAGTTGGACATAGGTTGGTGCAATCAATGTTCCCAGCATCAAAGCATAATCAAAGCTAACTTTCGGCTCCCAAATACCGAAGATGTTGATCCGCCTACCGCGTCGTCTATTTTGTCGAATACGTTTTTGCTCTCCCCTACGGCCATAAGTGTAATCAGTAGGGCTAGTGCAGTAACAACCAGATTCATCCAAGTACTTTAAACAAACCAATCCTAATTGTGTCCACAGCTTGAGTAATTCCCAATCTCGGCGTTTGGCTTGTAAATATTCTACGTTGTGACTTAAAGCCGGACAGTAGCGGATACGTTTCCAACACCACCCCTTTTTTTGAGTAGTCGCCTGATTTGTTCGGCTCCTAACTCGATTTGTCGTTCCTCAAATAGCTTTTGACTTAACTGACGGGCGCTGTAACGACGATTTTGTTCCAAGCATTTTTCTACTACTTGCCAATCAACTTCATCCCAACTTCGTTTTTTTCCGCGTCCTGCTGCTTCCCACAAACCCCCTAAACCCTGAAATTGCCAGCGTTTAATCGTCTGCCTTACTGTCTGTTGTGCCCAATCTAGATACTCTGCGATCTGAGGTACATTCCATCCGTGGGCATTTAGGCGCAAGGCGATCGCTCTTTGTTTAGTTCTACGTGGGACTTGATCTGCACAACTGAGTTCAAGAAGTGTACGGTCTTCTTCGGCAGTTAGTATTATTCTTAACGCACTTGGCATCAGTTCTCACTTAATTTCTGAACTCTTTCTATCTTACGTTTTTTTTGGTTGACCTACTTATCCCTCTTCTGTCACTCTCCGGAATAAGCAAATAGTAAAAAAGCGAAATC
>NZ_JAVRCK010000090.1:0-37577 GCF_034530815.1 Nostoc sp. DedSLP03 | reverse complement strand
CTAAAGACTTACCTGCACTACCTCCTGCTGTTTTTTAATTTGTCGAACTCACGTCTTTTTACTACCTGTATGGCTTCTCTCGCATACAATTAATTGCACACTGGTTTTTGTTGCTTAATTGTAAAACTGGGCTTGATACAAGTACAGTAACAGTTCGATCTGCGGTATGAGAATCCAGACCAGACTTTAAAAGTTGATGTACCAATACCCTTCTATTTTGAATTACATAAGTTTTACTTTGAACAGCAAGATGTTTGGAAACAATTTCTGCTACTTCTAAGCCCACGTATCCACAATAGCGCGACAAATTGGGAAGCTTTATAAATCCAATCAACATCAAACTTTTTCCAAAGCTAAATAGAATTTTTTAAACTTATTGAAAATTTAAAAGAAGTCTTGGTATCCAAACCCAAGACCTATGTTGAAGTTACTACACATTAGAAATGAACAAACTTACTCATCCTAATTAGTTAAAGTAAATCGTCCAAAAAATTCCAGTTACTCCAATGGCAATTAAAAGGTTAGTGAAAAATCTGCCGAACTCAATTTCTTGTCCCAGTCCTTTGTCATCTTGACCGACAGTAAAAAACAATGACCAGGTTTGATTCGCATTAATAATCTCAAAGTTGTTGAAATCAGGTCTAAAAACAACAAATCCAATTAAATCTTTTTTGGGATAATCAAAATCGGTTTTCATAAGTAAGTTTGCCTTTAAATTGCTTTATTCGTCAAGTGAATAAAATTAAGAAATCTCAAAGTATCTTCTTTAAACGCTGGTTAGCCATCCAACCAAACCGTGTCCGGTGATAACTTCCACAGCTATGAGTGAAACAAAAGCAATCATTGCCAAACGCCCATTGAGTTTTTCAGCATATTTGGTGAATCCTATCCGTGGAATTTCACCAACATAAACTTTGGGTTCAATTGCAAATCTGTTGAGTTTACTGCGTTCATTAATGGTAAAGCCTTTACTTGCCATTTTTGACTGTTTGTTTTTGCTTTATGTAAACGAATATTAAATATAGTAAATATTTTTCGCAAGCACTTGACATAGAAATAAAAGTAGTAATAACCGTACTAAGAGAGTAGTGTATTTCGGATGTGTATGAGAGCTAGGCGTGTCTACAGTCGGCTCAATACATTTCGGTTAAGGCAAGAGACGCTATGAATCGCCGATTATTGTAGAGACGGCGATTTATCGCGTCTTTAGCGATCTAGAATTTTCATCAAAAAATCTTAACCGAACCATATTGACAGTCAGATGTGACGCTTGTGATGCTCGATAGCGCATAGGTTCAGCTAAGGATTATGGAAATCCTATGCACACAAAAGTACTAATTGCATTAAATTAACATCAGTAAAGCTTATATTCATAATAATGAGAAATTATCAGTGGATAGCTGAGAAAGTATTGCTTATTTGTAACGAACTTGTTATGTTTCTTTACATAAAGATACATAAACACCAGCAATGCGTTAAACCACCGTTAATCAAGGCTTTCTAAATAACTATGCAGTTGAGCCTGCAAGTGCTTTGCCAAGTATCTAAACTCAACGGCAACAGCATCACTATGCCTTTATTAGAGCTATCTATGTCTACAACAGGCTTTCTAGTGATGTAAAAACTACTGAGTGCCTTTATTAACACTTAAACGCATTTTTCATCGCTCTTTCTTTGCACATTTAATTTTTCACATTCCGTAGAACTGTAATTTTTTTGGAATTTCTGCTATGTCTTTTACCATCCAGTCGGCTCAAAGTATTTTTCCCGGCACCCTAGTTGCTGACGTTGTTCCAACCGTTGTCGAATCATTCTCTAAGCTCAATGCTGAAGATCAACTAGCATTACTTTGGTTTGCTTATACCGAAATGGGTAGAAGTATTACAGTTGCGGCTCCTGGAGCAGCAAACATGATCCTTGCACAAGGCTTACTCGAACAAATTAAGCAGATGCCTTTTGAGGCTCAAACCCAAGTCATGTACGATTTGGCTAACCGTGCTGACACTCCTCTGTGCCGTTCTTATGCATCCTTCACCGTGAATATCAAGTTGGGCTTTTGGTATCAGTTAGGAGAATGGATGGCTCAGGGAATCGTTGCTCCCATCCCACCAGGTTACAAGCTTTCTTCTAAAGCTGCCGATGTGTTACAAGCTATCCGCAATGCAGATTCAGGTCAACAAATTACCATCCTACGCAATACCGTAATTAGCATGGGATTCGATCCGAATGCTCCTGGTAGTTATAAAAAAGTTTCAGAGCCGGTAGCTCCTCCCACTGCACCAGCATTTCGGACTAAAGTCACCATTGAGGGCATCAACAATCCTACGGTACTTGGCTATATCAACAACATGAATGCCAATGACTTTGATGCTGCGGTTTCTCTGTTTACCTCTGAAGGTGCTTTGCAACCTCCTTTTGAAAGACCAATTGTTGGTCAAAATGCAATTCGTGCTTATATGCGTGAAGAATGTCAGGGATTGAAGATGCTCCCAGAGCGCGGTGTATCTGAGCCTGTGGAAGATGGCTATACCCAAGTTAAAGTTACAGGCAAAGTTCAAACCCCTTGGTTCGGTGCCAGCGTGGGTATGAATATTGCATGGCGGTTTTTGCTAGATCCCCAAGGCAAAATCTTCTTTGTAGCGATTGACTTGTTGGCTTCTCCAAAAGAACTGCTGAACCTAGTACGTAAATAGAGGGCTAGATTAGTTGCTGCTTAAGCGTGGATGAGTCAAGGAGCAACCGCTACCTCACCACGCTTAAGCAAAAAAAACTGATAGCGCCTTATTTGGTATCTTCATGTTGCGATCGCTATTGAAAACAACCGATTTTATCAAGGAAGGCAGGAGGCAGATAGCGTCGGCGGCAAGCGAGTCCGCGTACCCTTACAGGGAAGCAAGCTACGCGCGCGCAGCGTCTCGCAGAGAGCGTCGGGCAGTTCTTGCTGGAGCAAAACTGCCCAGTTGTTGAGCGTAGCGATGCACTGTTCTTACCGTGAGCGAAGGGAACTCTTTACTTGTTTATATTTAGATAACAATATATCTTTGGATAGAGTAATAATTTATTCATCTACCAAGGGTAATAGATTATCAATGACTTTTTTCAATTTTTCTGAGCCGCTCCTGCGTGAAAAACAGCAAGAACTAGATTTTCAAGATATTCAAGGTCTAGTCTGTCTCAACTACCAAATTGGACATTTTACCCTCTTCTCAAAGTTTTATACTCGCGTCGATCAAGCATTTATTCTCTGGGGATTAATTTCATCTGGAATTTTCGTAACCGCGCAGTTTCTACCCATTAGCTGGAGTAGCCAAGCAATTTTGTGGTCAGTGCTTACCTTATTCGGTGCAGTTGGGATGGTAAGTTTAACTTGGTTTTGGGCAACTGTAGAACAGCTACGCTGGGTTATTTATAGCTGGGCGATTTTAATCATAACGGGTTTAATCTTGACCGATCTGAGCATTTTTTTGGGATGGGGAGAGGTGTTGATCCGTTTGTGTCCACTGTGGTTAGGATTAAGTGCCATCGGCTACTTTTGCACTGGGGTAGGAATGCGTTCGCGCACATTTATTCTGACGGGGTTTATTCATTTGCTGGGAATTTTAGTTTTGCCATACTGCGGTGTCATGCAGTTTCTCTCAACGGGTCTAATTATGACCGTTAGTTTACTGTTACTAGCAGAATTACAATGGGATATGCAATCTTCAAGTGATTACAGCCAATTAACACCACAACAAAAGCAGTTTAACCAAGTACAGTCTCAACAGCGTCAAATGACTAGCTAAAGTTATAAAGAATTTAAATCTTGCTTTAGACAAGTTTGTATAAACAATATAGCTATATCTCAGGGCTGGCTAGTGCTTATACTTGGGAGAGAGAGTTTTTCACCCAACTGTTAGCTATTCTAGTTTTATGAAAACAGACAGCACTGTATGGGTGTTATGCCGCTGTGGCCCAATATCAAACATCGAAGGAGAGCGATGACAGATGTTTGAACAGTGTAAATCAATAAAAATCCTTGACGGTGTGGAGTTTTTGTCGCTTCCTCCACTTTACTATCACTGAAGGGAAGGTGAAATTCTTCATCAGAGCGGTCTAAGGTGATATAACGTCTTGTGTTTTTTACGTTACAAGTTAGTTTTGAAACTCCAATATCCTTGATTCAAAATAAATTAAGGATGTTGAAGTTTCACGACTAATGTAACTATCTGTTAGTTGGCGTTTGTATGTCAAAATATTCACGCCAACGACTAATTTGACTATCGTTAAAATCTACAACAATTACGTCATCAGCTTTATTACGACGACCTGTCGCCTTTTCTGTATCTTCGTAGTACCATTCTACTGCTGCCTGATTTGCTCCACTAATAATCCGCTGGATGTCTATTTTGACATCTGAATACTGTTGTTTAAAATTGGCAAGTCCTTCTCGAATTCTTTCTTGCCCCCGCCAGCATTGACCAGGTACAATTAATTCTCCGTCAACTGTAAACAATTGTGCAAGAGCATCGACATCTTGAGCGATCCATGCATCTTTAGCTTTTTCTATTAATATCTGGATATCTTGTTGGTTCATAGACTGACTGGCAAACAAAGGTGTGCTAAAAGTTAAGCTAACAAATATAGTTCCTAACACTAGCCATTGAGATAACCAAAGCATCTAGATTTTTCTATCCTCTAAAATATCGAGCTTATAGAGCCTTAGTAAAATTTAACCAGAAGTTGTTTGCATTGCGATCGCACCTGCAAAAAGTCGGTTTTGATGAATGCAGAATGTCTGTAGCGTTGATATTAATTCTACAACCAAAACTGGCGATCGCCTTCCATG
Source organism: Nostoc sp. DedSLP03 (assembly GCF_034530815.1). Taxonomy (NCBI): domain Bacteria; kingdom Bacillati; phylum Cyanobacteriota; class Cyanophyceae; order Nostocales; family Nostocaceae; genus Nostoc; species Nostoc sp. DedSLP03. The sequence continues at coordinate 32,752 of NZ_JAVRCK010000090.1, read as the reverse complement.
CGACTAGGACGAATACCTTGCAAACGCAGATAAGCCATGCGGTCAGACCCATATAATGGCATAGGTAAGCGAGGTTCTTTTAAAGCTCCATGATGCAATAACGTAAGTTTTAAAGTAGTTTCTAAAACACTTTCTATTGAGATTTGGTGTCCTTTCTCATGAATTGTTAAACGTATAGGACGAGCCAAACCAACTTTATCAGGAACTTTAGTTGTTACCAGAATTGCTTCACGAGATGATAAACGAAGCCCTAAGCCTTGTGAAGGTGCTATTACAGCTTTCTGCTTTAAGTTATACAGTCGGGGAATACCAGACTTTTTACATTCCACCAAAATAAACTTAGCTCCTATTGCCTTAGCTCTATCTACTAGGTAATCAGCTTCATTTCCAACAAAGGAACCATCACGATAAATTAATACTGTTTTGTTTGCTAATTCAGCAGCAGGTAATAATCGCTCCAATAGTTTAGGTGGTATTTCTTCACCATCAATTAAATCATCTTCTAGTTGATAACGAACAAACTCCCCTTGTTTGCCATAAAGACGTATACTAGCACAGGCATTTCTTGTTCCTGCTTGCCTTTTTTTGGAAATTCTAGAAACATCTAAGCCAATAAAATAATCACCATCTTTTAAGTTTTCAGTTAGAACAAAAGGCAAATTGCCTAACTTTGCTAAAATTCCTGGAATTACCTGATTTAAGATATACTGGTAATTTCCAGATTTATTCAAAGTATCTTCATAAATCATTTGGCTAGCAATTTGGCGACGGAGTAATAAAGAGTATATTTGATGGTAAAGACTCCCCTCATTTGTATCATCATCATGACGATCGCTTTCAGGTAAAAAAGTTACAATAATGTCGTGTGGGATCTCAATTAATTCATTAACTTTCTTCTCAATTTCTGCTCTTGCCTCAGTCTTAGTCAGGTTATTCAGTGATAAAGCTTGCTTAGTAATAACTTCGCTTTTAAATCCATATAGTTCCAGACGCTGCTTAAGTAAATTCAGGAACGGATCTACTTTTAAATCACAAAGCTTTAGTGCTGCAATGTGAATCACTTTGGATTTATCTTGAAAATCAAGGTGACGATGATAAACCTTACCTTTTCTAAGACCATTTAGAACATCACTTCTTTTAGTTATAAAGTTATTACCAAAAAGTAGAGGAGTTTCCTCTATAGGAAATTCTGGTTTCCAGAATAAATTTGGATATTGAATGCTATTAATACTACGTTCTAGTTGAATTCCATAAGCAGTTAAAGCATCTCCTGCTATTTTTTTATAGGATGCCAAGAGACTTGTTCTGTCTTGATGCAAAATTTTAGTAGCCTTAAGTAACTTTCCGTATTCAACTTCAAATTGATCTGCTGTGGCAGATGTAACACAGGGATGTAAAGCAGCCATAGCATAGTGAAACTGTTTTGTATCTTTTCCAAACTGTACAGCAACAACAGGTTGAGCGTCTGGAGCATCTCTTAGTGCTTGTTTACTAGTTGAACCAGTAGCTTTTGCTAATAATTCATTTCTATGCTCTGCAATAGTTCCAATAATACCCATAATTGTCGCGTTACTACCTCGTTCAATTTCTTGAACTTTTAAACCAATTAAAAGCTGTTCTGAGTTCTGCCGTTGAGGATGTTTTTCGTAGAAATCAGCCAAATTATCACGAAACACAATGCTACTGCACACTGTTAAAGTAAGAGCAGGTTGAAACTCACTTTGTAACTCGATAATCTCTGACCAAAAATCTGGTTCTCTTCTGACTAAAACTCCATTGTCAGACAAAACAACTGGAGAATCAAATTTAGTTTTATTCAAAATCTGGATAGCTAACAAAGAATGAATAAAAGGTGTAGGTTGAGGCTGGCGTACTGATTGGAAACCAAATAAGCGTTCTTTAAAATCTTCTACTTCATTTTGAATGTTTTTCAATACTTCTTGTAATTCTTCTTTACTTGGTAAATCTTTATGAGATGCTGCCAAAACCCAAAAATAAGGCTTGTACCATATAACAACAATTCCAGGTAGTTTTCGACTAAAATGATAGCTCAATCTATTGCCATCTTTTTTGTCAATTTCAGGTGTTAGTCGAAAACACATTAACTTAAGTTGTGAAGTTTTAATTGGGAAAATTTCACTGAAAGAAGTATAAATTTGGGTAGGTGCAATAGTAACAGTCATGCAGAAACCTCCAATGGATAAAATTGACAAATCGATGTAAATTGACAATTTCGACAGGGTACTCCAGAATTAGCAGGAAATATTTCAGCAAATGCAGATGGATTTTGCTTGTAACGACGCAATTCTTTTTGATGTTCTTGGGCTATTTGGGCTAATTTAGATTGAATTGCCTTGAGTTGAATATCTGTGGCAGTAATAGGCTCAGACCATTTCTTAGTTTCTAAGTTGTAAAATGAGGCAACAGCTTTTTGTTGAGGGTAGAGATAAGTAGCTGCCAACAGGTAGACAAATGCTTGTCGCCTATCAAAATTAGATGTGCCTGTTTTGAAATCTAAAATGTGCAGTCTACCGTCTGATTCAATAAAAATGCAGTCAATAGCTACAAATAAGTTAAAAAAATAATTACCTTGTTGAATCAGAATCGGTTCTGGAATTCCCTCATCACCTCGACTGAGTTTGATAATATTCTTTCCAGTGAGAATTGGTTCCTGATAGTAATTTGTCAAAATTTTCATAATTCGCTGCTTAACTTCCACAGGCTCTTGGTCTAATTTCAGCTTCTCTGCTATTGTCCCTACACCATTTGATTGCTTCAAAAGCTGAATATTTTGGTGAAATTCGTAAATACCCTTTTGTGCCTGTAAACCAATATATTGAGGAATAGTGTCTTGCTCTAACAGCGCTTTAACTAATAATTCTTTTTTTCGCGCTCTGGAAAAACCTCGTTTCATATCACAGTGCCAATATTCTTGTCCAACAGATGAAGCAAACTGTGACCAAATGTTAAAACTTACATACGGTCGCCACATTATAATTTGTGTCCTTATTAGCTTTGTTGATTTTTTATTCAACTACACCCTAACGTGTATTGATTTTTTAGTCAACACTTTGTTATCATGTTTAGTTAAGTAGGAAAAAAAGTGAATCAAAGTTTTGGTCAGCTTATCCGTGAAGCCCGCAAAGATAAGGGATTTAGTCAGCGTGAGCTAGCAAAACTAATAGGGCTAGATTTCACTTATCTGTCTAAATTGGAGAACGATCGCGCGGACTATCCTCCAAAAGAAGATGTCATTCGTTCTCTGGCGCGGCATCTGGATTTAAATGAGGAAGAGTTAATTTTTTCGGCTGGTCGTATTCCCCAGCGTGACGAGGATTTTCTCAAGCAACATTACAAGACAATGCCTGCTTTGTTTCGTCGAATGCAGGAGAATCCAGATTTTGCTAAAAGAGTCTTTCGAGAAGCTACACAACCAGAAAATGAGGAGAAGCAAGGTTGAGTATCATTAAGCAGTATCGCTATATTCCTGATAGCGAAATTGAGGCTAGGGCTAATAATATTCTCAAGCGTATGCAGGAAACACCCAAGTATATTCCCAAGTGGCCTTTAGATGCAACTCGTGTGGCAGAGTTTTTAGGATTGAATGTTGTTTGGGATAAGATCCCGCCAGATGCTGAAGGACAAATAGCAGCGAGGATTTTGCCATTGGAGCATTTAATTGAAATCAATGAAGATATTTTGAAACTTCCCAAAGGGTTTGAAGAATCAACGCTAGCTCATGAACTGGGACACTGGGAACTACATATTGACCAAAAGACGGCTGGTCGGTTTGAAGAACTGATAAAGCAGGGTGCTAGAGGTGAAATAGATATGCAGCCTTTTTTGTGTCGTGCCATTAGTGGCCAACTACAAAAGATAGAGTGGCAAGCTCAACGTTTTGCGAGTTATTTATTGATGCCTCATTCTATTTTAGAACAAATGGCAGCAGAACACGATTTAACAAAATGGTCTCACCTTTATGCAATGCAAAAGGATTTGGGTGTAACAATAACTAATCTTAAAGTTCGTCTAATACAGCTAAATTGGATTATTCTTCCTCCAGGTGACAACACAATTTACTTGGGTAAAGCTGCACCTATTCGGAAAAAATAAAGATTGAAATAAAGTGCGATCGCACTCCATTATCTCCTAGCAGCGATCGCACCCCACACAGCATTACACTAGAAAGTAAGATGCTCAGAATAGCCTATGAACGCCACAACAACCACTTTCCCTTCTACACTCAAATTGAAAATTGACTTGACTGATGAGCAATTTTTCCAAATGTGTCAGAAAAACCGCGATTATCGATTTGAGCGCACAGCATCAGGGGAATTATTAATTATGCCACCTACAGGTAGTGAGACTGGCAACCGTAACTTTGATATGGTTGTTGAATTAGGAATCTGGAATAAACAGACTAAATTAGGCAAAGGTTTTGACTCTTCAACTGGCTTTACCCTACCCAATGGTGCAGAACGTTCTCCTGATGTTTCTTGGGTGAAAATTGAACGATGGAATGCTTTAACCCCTGAACAACAAGAAAAATTTGCCCCTATTTGTCCTGATTTTGTAGTAGAGTTGCGTTCTCGTACTGATTCGTTGAAAGAATTACAAGAGAAAATGCAGGAGTATATCGAAAATGGCACTCAATTAGGCTGGTTAATTGACCGCAAAAACAAGCGCGTGGAAATTTATCATCCAGGTAAAGATGTAGAGATATTAGATAATCCTACTACTTTATCAGGAGAAAATGTATTGCCTGGGTTTGTGTTGGATTTACAGCAAATTATGTAATTTTATTGATTAGGATAAATATAGCGCATTTCAAAACGACTTTGTTCCCAAAGTGGAATTAAAGCTTGTTTAGCAGCACTTAACTGAGCTTGTGAAAAAGATATTCTACCATTTGCTATAATCCAAATAAATATCCGAGTGATTAAATCTGCTTTGAAACTATTCTCGTATTCACTATTATTGATTCTTACTACTTGCCGATCTAAGCAATCTATAGCATATTTAAAAGTAAAGTTTTTACAGTGTATGGAATTGTTATAATTTTCTTCTGGCGTATTTTTCCACTCAACTCTCTGCAAATTTCCGATAATATAGTCTATGCCTGTTATGGAATAATCTGTATTACGCACTAAATTTGTATAGGCTTGGTAATATGGTTTCAATAGCGAAGCTGCAATATTTTCCACATAGATATGTAGCCAAGATTGGATGTCACGAAGATAAGGTACTAAATCTTTAATATTATCAATTTCTTTAATTAGCGCACGTTCATTTCTGTAATTTGTTATTTTTGCTAACAATTCAGATTCAGATAGTTGAGATTTTTTTGAGTAATAATTAATAACTTTGGGAATATATTTATCTAATAACCACTGTTTGGTATATCTAGCTGTCCAAGTTCCTCGTACTCCAATATCTTGCTGCCAAAAGCTAAATTTAGCTGTTTCTATAGATTGTAAATTAATATCATTTATCTCGTAAATTATATTAATTTGATTGCTAGGTAATAAAGATAAATTTCTGTAGGGTTTGGCGAAGATAAATGCACGATCGCAAAGTCCTTTACTCACTCTAATTGATAGATTTTTTCTATGAAATAGATGCCATTCTGACTTGCCTTTTTTATAATTAAATTCTTTAACAAACTGCTGCATTAACTCCCATAATTCTTGCTTAACAGAAAAAAGTATAAAACCACGAATTTCGGAAAAGTTTACGAATTCAAAATTCCATGTTTCTAGAGCATTCTCAAATTCAATTATTAAATTTTGATATTTTTGGCAAACTTCATCAATACACAAACACAAGTCTATTGCTTCTAACTTTGATAAAATAACTGTTATTTGACCCAAATTTACTGTAAAACTATCTTTATCTATCTGTTTTAAAAAACGACGACACCCCCAATCTGGTTGAGTGTACAATCCAGTCATTAATTTACCTAAAATATCTTGATGATTTAAGTGGATTTTTAAACCTTTAAAAAGAATACTACTGAATTCTATTTGACAATTACCTTCTCCAAAAGCTTTAGGTAAATTACAGGCGATCGCTACTTTTGGTTTAACAACAACTAAGTGACAACCTTCTAGTGTTGAAGAAGGCTCAAAATCACATTGTTCTAAAAAATACTGTAAATCTGGATGGCGTATAATTAATTTTTCTATTAAGTTAAATTTAGAATATGTCAAAATATCGACCGTAATTTTATCGATATTTTTAACTATATCAAAATTGAGTTTATTATAAAACTTTGAGGCGATATCGTTATTTTTAAAAGCATCTATATTTAGATCAAATACTAATTCTTCTCGATTATAATCTAGGCGCTGAAAAACCTTAATTTCAGATCCATTGGTGAGAATAAAAAATAGTGTATTAAAATGATTACTATAAAATTTAGCTTGTTCAATAGCTTTATTTAACTTAGTTTTATAAAGTTCTATCGCTTCTACCAAAATTAGTGATGTATCTATATTTTGTTTTTTAACATCATCTGTGGCAAAATAAATCTGAGCAATTTTTGGATTTTTAGTGTGTGTTTCTGATTGATGTGTTTTCAAAGTGTATTCACGATGACATATCTCTGGATAGCAGAGATAACGGAACATTGGCAAAATCAACTTTTCTTTTATCTCATCTTCATTATGTAAAACACGATGGTCAAAACCTTGTATCCATGTAATGAATTTTTTAATTGACTCTGGAATAGTCATTAGATAATCTACCTGCTTGTATAAATTTGCTATGCCTTATTTTGTTCGTGTAATTAGCAATTTATCAAGTCAGTTTGGATTATGTCGTGATTGTAGATACTAGAATGGAAGCATTCGGTTGAAACTTAACTTTGGCAAAACCTACACCATTGAAGAAGAAGTCAGAATTCAGAAGTCAGGAGTCAGAATGAAGACGCTCGTTCTGGCTCCTGAATTCTGTTTTGATAAAAGTTACAGCCGTTAGAATTAAACATCTGGTGAAAATTAGGTAGGCAAAATTAATAAATTGTGTATAACAAGGATTTTGGCCAATGCATAATAAATTGCTGGAGATGTCTATTAGATAAGAAGGAGTTAAGAGTCAGAATATAGAATTTTCCTGACTCTCTGAACTTCTGATGCCTAATATATCTATTTACTCTCTTTGGGTAGCGATCGCTAATTTAGCTCCCGGAACCTGACGTACCCGATCCATTACCGCCACCACCCGACCATAATCAACTTTTTCATCAGCATTAATAATCACTAATACTTCTGGGTTAGAACCAACTAAAGTCCGCACTTGCGCTGTCAAATCATCAACTGCAATTGGTTTACGGTTCAGGCTTACCTGTTCTTTTTCATCTACCGTAATGGTAATTTTAGTGGGAACTTGCTGTTGTTTCGCTGTGGCGGCCTTCGGTAAATTTACTGGCAAACCTTCCGAACGTGTTAAAAACAGAGTTGACATGATGAAAAATGTCAAAATTGCAAAAATCACGTCAATCATCGGCACGATGTTGATCTGGAGCGGAAGTTCTGGTTCATCTGGTAGACGCATAGGTTTTTTCTCCTCGTTCATAGCGACGGCGGTAAAGTAATTCTAGCTGTCCCCCATACTCCTGAATTAATGCAATTTGCCGTTGGTACAGTCCCCGGAAGGTATTGGCAAACATGAGTATGAATATAGCAACGATCAATCCTGATGCAGTTGATACTAGAGCCTCACTAATCCCAGCCGTAACACTTGCCGTTTTGCTACCTCCCACATCACCAAGATTTAGGGAAGCAAAAGAAGCTATCAATCCTAATACTGTGCCGAGAAGACCTAACAGTGGTGCCAGACTAATGATTGTCTCAAAAAGGTTTTGGAAACGTTTTAACACAGGTATTTCAGCCTGCGATTCGCTTTCTAACGCCAAACGAAACTCCTCTGGATTTGGCTCCTCTAATTCTAAAGCCGCCAGAAAAATCCGAGCCAGTGGCAAATCTGCGTTTTTCTGAAGTTTATCCATTGCACCGACAATATTATCGAGACGGTAGAGATTCAAAACATCTCGCACCACCCGGTTTTGACGCTGATTGATTCTTACCCAAAATCTAATCCGCTCGACAATCAGTGCCACACCTACTACCGAAAACGCCAACAGGGGCCACATGACGATACCACCTGCTGCAAACAAATTCTGAATTCCCATGTAGTGCCTCTATAACGTCATCCACAATACAAAACCAGACTACCAGAATCTAGAGAAAAGCTGAAACTTATTCTCAACAGAATATAAAATATAATGAGAATTTTTTCAAATGGAACGTTCATGATTTTTATTTACTCGTTCGTTTGTTTTACATAAATTAATTTAATTTAATTGCAATAAAAGTTAATTTTGTCCAAAAACTATGATATTGATGGTTTAAAAAGATGTGTATCCGAGTCCGGGGTTCTGTAAAGCTATCCCAAATAATTTGAATTGTTTACTTGATATTTGTAACCTTGCATTCTAAGATAGCTAAATTAGTGAGAATAGGTAGCAATAGCTATGAGCTTTTCCGGCATTACTGTCGAGCAACGTTCCAAAGAAGTTGAGGCTCTCAAGTCTTTTCTGACTTACAGTCTAATAGGTTCACTGGCGCTGCATATCGGCGTACTGTCCTCAGGCATAAGTAATTATTTGACGAGAGTGCCTACAGGAGAAGAAGAACCAATAGAGGTGGCGATCGTGGATTCTCCGACTGCGGAACCAGAAAAACCAATTGCAGAGATTCCAGAAGAAATAAAAAAAGAACCAGAGGTTGTCCAAAAACAGCCTATAGAAACTCCACCAGTAGAAAAAGTTCAGCAGCAATTTGAACAGATTACAGCAGTCCCTCAGAAGCCACAGCCGATAAATACGCCCCCAAAAGCAATTCCGATCAAGCCAGAAGTTGCTGTGAAATCTGCACCTATTCCACGAGCGATACCAGAAGTACCTGTGAAATCTGCACGCATTCCACAATCAGCTCCGTCTGATTCCAAAGCAAGTTTAGCAGGTGGCGGTGGCGGTGGCGGTGGCGGTGGCGGTGGCGGTGGCGGCGGATCTGGTGTTGGTTTAGGCTCTGGTAGTGGTATTCCTGTAGGTACAAATAGCGGTACTGGCCCTGGCGGAGGTACTGGCACTGGCACTGGCGGTGGCATTGGCAGTGGAACTGGAACTGGCACTGGTAGCGGCACTGGTAGTGGCACTGGTAGCGGCACTGGTAGTGGCACAGGCAGTGGCATTGGTAGTGGCATTGGTAGCGGCATCGGCAGTGGAATTGGTAGTGGCACTGGTAGTGGAATTGGTAGTGGCACTGGTAGTGGAATTGGTAGTAGAACAGGAAACCGTCCCACAGTAGCAACAGCGCCTACACCTCCAAAAATTAACAGTTCAGGTAATGGTAATGGTCGTGCAGCCTGCCGCGAATGTAATGCTAAATATCCAGAGGCAGCAAGACGGCGAGGAGTTGAAGGCAGAGTAGAAGTAGCTGTAGATACTGATGCACAAGGTAATGTTACTAATGTGCGGATTGCTCGCTCTAGTGGAAACCGCGACTTGGATGAAGAAACCGCCAGACAAGCGCGTGACTGGAAATTAAAACCCACACAAGGTGGTAGACAAGGGGTATCTATAGCCACTGAATATGCTATCAGAGGCTCACGGCGATCGCGCCAAGTTCAAGAACGGAAAACACAAAGACAAGCACAAGAGACACAGAGAAGCCAGCAAACAACGGCTGCTAACTCTACACAGGAAACTCCAAGACGTAGGCGCAGAGAGTTGGCACCCCCATCAAGACCAGCAATATCTGGATTTAGTCGGCGACTGGAACCTCAAAGAGCAGAAAGTCCTGCGAGAAACTCATCATCTGAAGCTAGAACAACTCCTACTCAAGGAACTGCAAGAGAGTCCCTACGCCGCATCCGGCGCGAGCAAACGACTACCGATTCATCACAAAAGCCACAAGAAACTACAAATCGGCGGCGGCGAAGAGATAATACTAGCCAGAATAAATTGCGGGACTCTTTGCGTCGTTTACGCCAACAACCTCAATCACAACCTGCTACTCCCAGTCAGCAGTAGTCTGTCAAGTTGAAATTCATGGGTTAGTAATAAGCACTTGAGTACTTAACAAAGGACTAAAGTTCTGACTACAAAGTTATTGACCCCGTGAAGTTGACTTGACATACTACTAATAGAGGGATCAAACTTATTGGAATCATACTTTGATTAACAACGATCGCCGCCTCCTAAAACAGGAGGCGGTTGTTCTTTAGACAGGAATGGCTTCATTAAGCATTACCCATCTAGCATGAAGATGAGGGGTTAGGAGTGCGGTAATTTTATGATGGGCTATTAGAGACACTGGCGATCGCTTGATTTGCCAATCAATAGTAGTGAAAGTAAATAATCCTGCACTTTCTCCTACCAACTTTTATGAGCGGGGCAATGTAAATCGCCTGCGCCTAAAGAATGGTAGTAAGCTGTTACGCAAAAAGAAAAGCACATCAACTGGTGTTTTGTCCTTTGTCAATTGTCCTTTGTCCTTAGTAAACACAAATGACTAATGACTAATGACGAATGACGGTCTACACGGAGTTTGTGCAATATCTGGGCGCGTTAGCTTAGTGTTTGTTCACCACCAATTATATGCTGAGAGATATAGTCAACAGCTAACTCTCAAATTGCTCATCTGCACTTTATGTCTAGATGTCAAATTCACTAATTTGAATAAAACTTCTACATAAACACACACTGATGCGGTTTGATTTGCTTGAATAGCTATATTGATAGGACATTGATAACGTCGGCAATTCACAATTCCTGATTATGGCAAGTAAATTCATTGATGTTAGAGAATATACTGTCAGGGCGCATAAAAGACAGATTCATACTCGTGTTTTCCAGTTTGTCTGTAAAGAGTGTAACGATCTGACAAAACGCGAGACTTTCGGTCCTCGACCTTTATATTGTGAGAGATGTCGCCCTCCCCAACCGCCTAAGAAATCCCAGCCAGCATCTCACAAGGCAAAACCCAGAGCAATGTCTTATAAAAGTGACATCGATTTAAATTGATTAAAGCCCTATGACTCAAAATGGACAATTAGAACCGCCTCCGGGCACCTTTCTCTCACCACTGTTGGAATTACGAGACTATTATGCTCGCCTTACAGAAGAGTATGAACGCCTCTTTGTGCAGGCGCGATCGCAGCTCGATCATGTAGAAGCGTTGTTGTCTAACTGGTCTTCTTCTGATACCAGCAAGCAGATATCAAGATTAACGGCGGCTGATGAAAACTCAAATCTTTCTGGGGAAAGTTCTCTGCGGTTTTTATCACCTCTTGATGACATTGGCGAAATCAACTTGGTGGAATCTTTAGAGTCAGTAGAAAAAGACTCAGATCGATTTGAGATAAATGATTCTTTTTCTGCTGTTGATACAAAAGAGAGTCAACCTCAAACGACATCAACAGATCCAAAGATCGCTCCAGAGAACAACGATAGTTCAACGAAGGTAGTGGAAATTCCGATGCTACCTCAGTATCAGCACGCTATCTCGCGAATGGAAGCCATAAAACAGCTATTGCAAGAACAGATAGGTACTGTTTGTCATATCGATTTTATCGTGCGATCGCTTTATGGAGAGTTAGATTCCAATCTATTCAAAGTAGTTAAAGGTAGAGTGCAATCTTCCCTCACCCAAGGCAGAGAAAGGAATTACTGGGTAACTATTCCCGATGAGCCAGGTTGTTATACTCTGGATTTAAGTTTGGTAGCCCCAAGTAATCGCAATGGTGCTTCTAGGAATATCAAGAACAAAAATAAGAAGCCTTTCGTTCCTCCGACAAAAACAGTACCGATGCTCAAAGCCTTTGAGGGTCAATTTTTAATTGATGCCCTCACTTCTCTGTTAAAACAAAATCCAGGTAAAGTTTTCAGCGTGGCTGAAGTCATCGCCGGAATTTATGGAGAACTAGATTCTCAGCAAATTAGAGAGATCAAAAATAAGGTGCTGAATGAACTATCTAGAGGCTATCGCACAGGTAGATTCGCTAGGGTTCCTAATCAAATCGGCTTCTATACTTGGGACTCAAATCTGATATTGAAAGGGAGTTCTCGTTAAATTGGGCATTGGGCATGGAGAAGAGACAAGGGAGACCAGGAAGAGGGGGAAAACTTGGGAGAGACTTGTTCAATAATTCCCCCTTGTCTCCCCTGCTCCCCTGCTCCCCTGCTCCTCTGCCCCTCTGCCTCTTTTCCACTCCCCACCTATCCCAAAAACAATTTGTATGCAGGATTCTTGTTTTCATCCCAATAGCGATAGCCTAGATGGTCGAGAAAAGCTTGCCACTCTTCCATCTCGTGGGGAGGAACCTGGATACCAACAACGATTCGTCCGTAGTCTGCGCCGTTGTTGCGGTAGTGAAAAAGACTAATATTCCAGTCGGGACTCATGGAAGTCACAAATTTCATCAATGCGCCCGGACGTTCGGGAAACTCAAAACGGTAGAGCAATTCATTGTTAGCTAGGGGAGAGTGGCCGCCCACCATGTGTCGCAGATGTAGTTTAGTTAGTTCGTCGTCCGTTAAATCAAGGGTTTCAAATCCATGAGCTTCAAAGATTTCTACCATCTTGACAGCATCAGCACGGTTTTGAATTTGCACGCCGACAAAAATATGGGCTGTTTTTTCGTCGGCAATGCGATAATTAAACTCTGTCAGATTGCGGTTGCCGATACATTCACAAAACTGGCGAATACTTCCCCGTTCCTCTGGAATTGTGACTGCAAAGATTGCTTCGCGGCGTTCGCCTAACTCTGCGCGTTCTGCGACAAAGCGGAGGCGATCGAAATTCATGTTTGCACCACAGGCGACAGCAATTAAGGTTTGTCCTTCGATTTGTTCTCTTTCGGCGTAGGCTTTGGCAGCTGCGATCGCTAATGCACCAGCTGGTTCTAAAATCGATCGCGTATCCTCAAATACGTCTTTAATCGCAGCGCAAGTATCATCTGTACCCACCAAAATAATTTCATCTACATACTGCTGACATAAACGGAAGGTTTCTTCACCGACTTCCCGCACCGCTACGCCATCAGCAAATAACCCTACTTGAGACAAGCGCACCCGATGTCCAACTTTAAGTGATTGAGACATGGCATCAGCATCTACTGGTTCAACACCAATAATTTTGATTTCGGGACGCAACCGTTTTACATAAGCCCCGATCCCAGAAATTAAGCCGCCGCCGCCAATTGCTACAAAAATTGCATGGATGGGTTGCTGATATTGCCGTAGAATTTCCATCCCAATTGTTCCTTGTCCAGCAATTACATGAGGATCGTCAAAGGGATGAATAAATGTCAATCCTTTTTCTATTTCTAATTCACGGGCATAGCTATAAGCATCGTCATAAGTGTTTCCATGTAACACCACTGCTCCGCCCCTCATTCTCACCGCATCTACCTTGACTTGGGGTGTAGTTACTGGCATGACGATAATCGCTCTGGTTCCCAAACGATTGGCTGCCAGGGCGACTCCCTGAGCATGGTTCCCCGCAGATGCGGCAATTACACCCTGCGCCAATATATCTGGGGGCAGTTGCACCATCTTGTTATAAGCACCCCGCAGTTTAAAGGAAAATACTGACTGCATATCCTCACGTTTCAACAGGAGTTGATTATTCAGCCGTGCGGACAAATTTGGAGCATACTCCAGTGGTGTTTCCTGGGCAACATCATACACACGGGCAGTCAGGATTTGGATCAGGTAGTCGCAAAACATGGGCGTCAAGCTGTTAGCAAATGCTGGATGGAAACTAATTTTACGTTACAAGCGATCGCACTGGTTTTATTGGTTTGTTCTCTCTCGAAATTTTGATTGAACAAAATCTAAAAATTAGCAATTAATATTCTTTGAAGATAAATTAAGTTCAGTGATGAAAATTCTTTAATTGCTGCATAATTGATGCGATCGTTGCTAGGTTGATTTGAAACTAGTTTTGCCAACTATCTGAGTACTTAGATCGACAGATTAAGTATAGTGTTACTTAAAAACATAACTTCTCCATTTATGTTAAAGTATGCATGGAAGATGAAATTCGGCTGTACAGTTTGTTTTTATATATATTTGTATTACAGACCTCTCCGGATCTAAATCTCTACACCCTCTGATTCTGGAGACATTTTATGTCAATTTACGTCGGCAATCTATCTTATGAGGTTAAAGAAGATGACCTCCGGCAAGTTTTTGCAGAATATGGAACTGTAAAAAACGTTCAATTGCCTGTTGACCGAGAAACAGGTCGGATGAGAGGTTTCGGGTTTGTGGAATTGGAATCAGACGCACAAGAACAAGCGGCGATTGATGCTCTTGATAGCGCTGAATGGATGGGTCGAAGCTTAAAAGTTAATAAAGCCAAACCCAAAACAGAGGGCGGTTCCTCTGGTGGTAGACGAGGAAACTATGGTGGTGGTGGTGGCCGCTATTAAGGTCTAAAACTAAAAATTTACCTATTAGGTCTTAAAGGGCAGACAAGGAGTCTGCCTTTTTTGTGCTTCGGTTAAATGAAGAAAAACAGGAGAAAAATTATTTTCTACAACCTCCTCCTGCCTCCTGCCTTTCTCCGATGAATGATTTTTGGTATATATGCCTGATAATTAATAAGACAATCTACAAATAGCAAAGATGCAGACTCTCCAAAAACTCTCACTCCCAAGCATGGGCTGCGGTACTTGGGCTTGGGGCAACCAACTGCTTTGGGGATATGACGAAAGTATGGATGAGCAGTTGCAAGCCGTGTTTAACCTTTGTGTGAGCAACGGTGTAACTTTATTTGATACAGGTGATTCTTACGGAACGGGGAGATTGAATGGTCGCAGTGAGTCGCTTCTGGGACGATTCAACCGAGAATATGTAGGTTCAGGTAAAGAAAATATTTGTATTGCGACTAAGCTTGCTGCTTATCCGTGGAGATGGACGCGTCAATCAATGATAAAGGCTTGCCAGTCATCTGCTCAACGCTTGGGAAAAAATGTTGATTTGGTACAGATGCATTGGTCAACAGCAAACTATGCTCCTTGGCAAGAGGAAGGACTTTTAGATGGTCTTGCCGATTTGTATGAGCAAAGACTGGTTAAAGGCGTGGGATTATCCAATTATGGGCCGAAACAGCTGATGCGAGTGCAGAAAAAATTCGCCCAACGAGGCGTTCCAATTACAACTTTGCAAGTTCAATACTCTCTGTTGTCTACATATCCTGTCACTCAACTCAACCTCAAAGACCTTTGTGATGAATTGGACATTAAATTGATTGCTTACAGCCCTCTAGCTTTGGGACTACTGACAGGAAAATACTCTGAGCAAGGCCCTTTGCCTAAAGGCATTCGAGGTCTGTTATTTAAGCAAATATTATCAGGAATGGCAAGAGGCAAAGCGGCTTCTGCTGGTAAATCGCTTTTGGAATGTTTGCGAGAAGTGGCACAATTTAGAAACAAAACTATGTCACAAGTAGCAATTAATTGGTGCATCTGTAAAGGAACTATTCCTATCCCTGGAGCAAAGAACGTGGAACAAGCAAAGGAGAATCTTGGGGCGTTGGGTTGGCAATTAAACGCTGGTGAGATTGCAGAATTGGATAAGGCGGCGGCAAATGCAGACAAAAAAATGGTACAAAATATCTTTCAAACTAAGTGAAACTTCAATGTCGCTAAATTTGAAAAGTATTAAATGTAACGATAGTGCCAGCAATATCAACGAAAATAATGATGTTTGTAACGAAAATCGTAGTTGTGGTAACTAAACTCGTTATTTTACTAACAAATTGATAATATTGTAACGAAAATAATCATGTTTGTAACAAAAATTGTAGTGATAGTAACTAAACTCGTTATTTTTAGTAATTGAAAACGTGATATTAGTGGCGATGTTTAGTAACGGCAACTGATTTCAATTTAAAAAACCTAGATATCACAGGCAATGAATTGAGAAAATAACCCTCTTTAATAAAATACACATACTTAAGACAGGATGATGATACTTGAAACTGCGGCGATCGCTGTTGGCACTATAATAGCCACTAAAGCCTTAGAAAAAACAACCGAAAAAGTCACAGAAAATCCCAATATGGCATTAAGCTTGAACAATGCCGAACCTCTCTACATTGAAGCTTTGACAATGTACCAAAGGGTGTTAGGCGTTAATCATCCCACTACAGCGGCAATTCGAGAAAATCTAGCAATCCTGCAACGCCAGCTTACTCCCCGTGTTGTCGGGAAAGGTCGGTTAGGTCAGTTTATGCAAATGTTAAAGGCGATATTAATTTTACCGTTTTATCTGCTATGGCGATTGGTTAAAAAATTAATTCGTAATTAAAAGAGCGAGTCCAGGCGATATTTGCAATCTAGTAGTTTTGAGCGATCGCTTTTCTCCGATCAACCAAGGTGCGATCGTTAAACGTTTCCTCCAAGACAACGCTTAACAACCTTGATAAAATGGAAAAAATAGTTTAACCTCACTACCAAGGTTATGAGTAGCATTAATATTTCCTTACCTGAGTCGATGAAAGCCTTTGTTGAAGAACAAGTCGCTCAAGGTGGCTACAGTTCAGTTAGCGAATATCTACAAGAATTAATTACTCAAGACCAAAAACGCAAGATGCAAGAACATATAGAAGAACTTTTAATTGCAGGACTTGAAAGTGGAGAGACAATAGAAGTTAACGATGAATGGTGGCAGCAAAAACGCACACACTTGATAAATCAGCTGCATCAAGAGAAACAATGACGAAGCGGATAGTAATTACACTTAAAGCCAATTTAGATATTGATGAATATTTTATTTACATTGCCCAATAAAACCCGGACACAGCTCTTTTGTTCTTTGACTCTGTAAGAGAAACTTTTGCACAGTTAGCAAGAATGCCTGGAATGGGTAGCCGTTATCCTGTGGATAATCTTCGTTTACAAGGTTTACGTAAATGGGCTGTTAAAAGATTTAAAAAGTATCTAATTTTTTACTTTGAGCAAGATGAAAGCATTGAAGTTGTACGGATTCTCTATGCAGGGCAAGATATAGAAAGTATTTTAGAACAGGATTAATATTGATAAGCGTAGGCGTAGCCCGTCGTAGACATCGCTTGTATGATGGCGTTAGTGGAGCGATCGCTTAAACAAATCCCACAAATCATTTATCATTTTGAGTGTCTATCTCAGATACATTCAAACCTGTTAATCTCGCTACCTGTTCTATTGGCATCCCAGACTCAAGTAAGTTGCGTGCAGTTTGCAATAACTGCGATTCTGCTTTGTCTGCCCTTTGGCGTTCTTGTTCTGCCCTTTGGCGTTCCTTTCCTTCAGGAGTTGGTAGTAATTCTCCTGCCAAATTTGCCCAGCGTAACCAAGTAGCATCAATACCTTTATAACTTCCCTGCCACAACTGCAATCCTAACCCTAAAGATTGGCTCACTAACTGATTTTGAGGGTTTGCTGCAATAGGTTGATAAGCTCCTTTTGCAATAGAGAAACCAGCCAAATCATCAGGGTTAAAAGGGTCATACCAGAAATATTCTGGTACACGCATTTGATTTTGATAAATCAGTTTTTTCTCATTTTTGTCTGCTTGGGCTGTGCTGTCAGAAAGCAATTCAATGACTACATCTGGTGCTTTCTCCTCTTCCCAAACCACCCAACTGCGACGTTCTCCTTTTGGAACTCCCAACACAGCAAAAAAGTCTGGCCCTTTAAAGTCTTTGTTTCGCACTTGGGCCAGACTGTAGTAAACAAACATATAGGAATCATATTTGATTTTTGAACAAAATTAGGTATTGTACGTGTGTTAGAACGCAGTTCGTAACGCACCAAAACCTTGATGATGGTGCCGTACTCTCGCAGCTACACACCCTACGTATCTTTTCAGAAATCAAATACTAGTCCTATATTACCGCCGATAAACCCATCCTCTCGTGCTTCCAACCAAGGTATCAGAGCATCTATCAGCAAATCCATCTGGGCTTTGTGTCGTGCGCTTTCCATCGGAATACCGTCATCGTCTGGTAATTCTGCTTGGGTGGGTGGGAGTTGAATATCTGGTGCAGCTAGGGTGGTTTCTGACATAGCTTTTCACCTTGTGGTTAGGCGTAGCGGGTATTTTTATGTTAAGCGATCGCAGAAATTTCAGTTAAAGAAGAATTCAGAAGTCAGAATTCAGGAGTCAGAATGAATGAGTCGGAAATTTACACCCACCACTCAATTGTTGCACCACCCAATTCAAAATCTCTACGAGACGCTCAAGTAGCTTATTTCTTTGCAGAAGTACGCGGACTCGCTATTTGCCAGTCCTATAGAAGACTCAACTGAATTCTGACTCCTGACTTCTGAATTCTGTTTGTTAAAAATTTGCTTTCGATAGTTTTGCAATTTGTCCAGTAAAGTATGCCTCTTCATGTTTGAGTTGTTGCGCCAGTTTTAACCCTTGTTGAAAAGCTGTTAATGCTTGAGGAAATTCTTTGCGTTCTAGATACAATTGCCCAATTTGGTCATAAGCTTGCATCATTCCGTAAAAGTTGGCAGCTTGCGCCTGTATCTGCACCAGAATTTCGCTAGCCTGCAAAGCCTCTTCTGTTTGTCCTTGGGAACGATACAACGCAATTAACTTTTGCAAAGCATCAGCAGCCCGAACGTATTCTTTTAATTGCCAAGCAGTTGTATAAGCTTCTTGATAATTATTAAAAGCTTCTAGCAGTAAGTTAGGATCTTTCTTAGCTAGAGATTCGTAATCTGAAGCGATCGCTAGCTTTAATTCTAGTATTTGTGTAAGATTATTTTCATTGGCATAAATTTCTACTAGTTTGTTAAGTACATTCAATGACTGCTGCGGTTGGTTTGTCTGCTCGTAAATATAAGCCAATTGTTGCAGATATGTTACTTCATTTACGCGATCGCCAAGGGATGTAGCGAAACTCAACAATTCCTCATAGATTGGTGCAGCTTTGCGATAATCAAACCAACTCAAATGCAGTTCTCCAATTGTTTTGAGGATTTCTAATACTGCTCTCTGGTCTTGTTGTTGTCGCACTACTAGCAAAACTTGGTTGTAAGCTTCTATAGCTAGTTTAGACAATCGCACATTTTTGTAAGCTTCACCTAGCGATCGCCACAATTCTAGATCGATTGGGGCAGCTTTTTTCTGAGATTGGGCTTGTTTTTGAATTGCTTGCAATCGTTCCGTTATATATTGTACTTCTTGTCCGTCGTTTAGCTTCCAAGCGATCGCGCCAACTCTTGATAATGCTTGCACTTCTGCTAATGAACCTAAAAAGCGCCGCAGACGTAATTCTCGGTTCCAAATTTCAAACGCCGCAACCTGTTCGCCTGCTTGCAGTTTCGCCGCCGCTTCTTGATTTAATGCATCTAACGCTGGTTCTAACTTTTGCCGTTCTTGGGGAGTTAACGGCTGTTTATCCTTGGGCGATCGCGGTGACAGTGGATCGGGTGGGGTAATCTCTAGAGGGTTGGGAGGAAATTCATCAGGTGGTTTCGGCGGTTTACTCGCTGCCAGTGTTAAGGAATTGCTAAAGAGTATAGTGGCAGTAGCGATCGCAATTAAGTGCCTGAGCATGAGTACTTTACTTTGCCTTGAGTGATTTGCATGAGATAATTAGCAATTATCCCCATGCCTATTATTGACTAACTATTCTCCTGCTTTTCTCCAGCTTTACAAGAAAAGCTTACCTAAGAGCTATGTGGCTTCAGCACACAGAGAAAAGATAATGTGCGGATTTTGCCAAAATAAATGCTTAACGAGTTCTAGTTGTGAGGAACAAGATGTAAAGTTTCACTTGTACTCAAGCAGCTAATTTTCTCCAATCAGAGCATCTATCCTAGATATAATTTAAAAATTGCGATCGCAGCCAGGATTTTTGAGTCAGGGGAGTGTCAAAATAATCCTAGATCGTATTTAAGTAACTAGTCAATCGTTTTGTAATGACTCATTCTACTGATATCGCCACCTTAGCTCGCTGGATGGCAGCTGACTTTAGCAATCAAGAACAAGCTTTTGAAAATCCGCCTTTTTACGCTCATATCCGCGTCTGCATCCGTCCCCTCCCTTTAGAATTGTTCTCAGGGGTAAGTTTGTTTCTCGAACAAGCTTATGATTTTATGCTCAATCAACCCTACCGAATGCGGGTAATGAAGTTAATTCCGGCAGAAAACCACATTGCGATTGAACACTACACCGTTAAAGAAGAAGAGAAATTTTACGGTGCATCTCGCGAACCGGAACGCCTCAAAGAGTTGTCTCTTGACCAATTGGAAAAAATGCCAGGTTGCAACATGATTGTAGAGTGGACAGGTAAAAGCTTCAAAGGCAGAGTTGAACCTGGCAAAGGCTGCATAGTGTTTCGCGACGGCAAAAATACTTATTTAGATAACGAATTTGAGATTGACGCTAAAGAATTTTTCAGCCTCGATAGGGGAAGAGATTTAGACACCGATGAACGTCTTTGGGGTTCTATCGCTGGCCCATTTCACTTTCTGCGCTGGGGTAGTTTTGCCGAAGAAGTAAAGGTGTAACAAGTTAGGAGTGAGGAGTTACAAATCTCTTTAATCAGCTAAGATTTGTTTGTGCTGCGATCGACTTGCAATCGAAATTTTCTCGCGATCGCCTAAACCCTACCAAAAACATCTAGTTAACCTACTATCTTTACCTCAAAATCCTATGCTATCATGGTTTAACTAGTGTCCTATGACTGCTAAATAGCTGCTAAGATACCTTAGCAACATAAAAGTAGTTCAGGGAATCTTGCTGTGGCGGCATAGCCAAGTGGTAAGGCAGAGGTCTGCAAAACCTTCACCCCCGGTTCAAATCCGGGTGCCGCCTTTAAAGAAATATAAGCATTACAGGGCTTTGAAGCCCTTTTTTAATGGTTGTTGTAGGGCTTGTTTCTAGAGACTTCCAATAGTTTTGGGGTAATTTTAGGTAGTTTGGGTAAAGAACTGGGGTAAAACTGGGGTAAAAATGTAAGGTAGAGGTTTTTACCCCAAGAAGTAATTCTGGGGTAAAACTGGGGTAAAGTGGAAGGGTAAAGGTGTTTACCCCAGTTAATTACCCTTATGGAATCTCAAAAATCTCAAAGTATTGCCCGTCGGGGTTCAGTGCAGATTAAGAACTCTAACGGCAGTCTTCAATGAGTTTTCTCTCATCCTATTATTACGCCCACTGGAGAGCTAAAAACCAAGCGTTTCTATCTTTCGACAAGGCACGATGATACACCTTTTGGAAGACATCAAGCATCGGCTTTGGCGACAAAAATCCAGAGAGATATTGACTATGGAGAGTTTGATGCCAGTTTAGTTAAGTACAAACCAGCAGCGTCATTAAGTACCGTTACCCCAATTAGCCCAATTACACCTTCAGCTAACCCCCAATCAGACTTGGGAGAATTATGGGAAAAATATGCTGAGTTTAAAAAACCACAGGTTAGTCCTTCTACTTATGCAGTTGACTACCGCAAGTATCGCAATCATATTGCTAAGTTACCAACTAAAACTTTAGATGATGCGATCGCAATTCGAGACTATTTACTTGCAAATCTCAGTGCTAATGCCGCCAAACGTACTTTGACAAATATAAATGCTTGCTGTGATTGGGCACTTAAAAGTCAGCTAATTGAATCTAATCCCTTTCAGAGTATGGCAAAAGATATTCAGATACCGAAGTCAGAATCAGCAGAATATGAAATTAATCCCTTTACTAAGGAAGAACGGGATAGCATAATTCAAGCATTTGAGGAGAGCAAACTCTACAGCTATTATGCTCCTTTAGTAAAATTATTATTTTTTACTGGGTGCAGACCATCAGAAGCGATCGCTCTACAATGGAAGCATATCAGTGATAAATACATTACCTTTGAGCAAGCAATTACCATCAGTACTAAAGGGTTAGCTCTCAAAGATGGATTAAAAACCCAAAGCCAAAGACGTTTTCCGATTAATCATCAACACCGTGAAATTTTAGACTCTATCAAACCTGAGAATTGTAAACCAGATGATTTTATCTTTAGAAGCAAGAAAGGCGGCATAGTAGACTTTGGAGATTTTCTCAATCATGCTTGGAAAGGTTACAAAAATCATCGTGGTACACATATAGATGGAATCGTAACTAAACTTGTAAAACAACGTGTAGTAAGCGAATATCGCAAACCTTATCAATGCAGGCATACTTTTATTACTCTTTGCCTAGAAGCTGATATTGATGCAAAGGATGTAGGAAGGTGGGTTGGTAACTCTCCAGAAATTATTTACAAGCATTACGCAGGTAATAAACGTAACTTACAGGTGCCAGAACTATAAATTTGTTGAATTAAAATATAGGCGATCGCTTCAGCATTGTTAGCAGCAGATACAAGATGTTTAGCTTTGCTTGTTGGAGTATCCTTCAGAAAAGGATACTGATTAATTCCCACTACCAGCGCGTCTCAATTCATTAGCTTGAAGCATACTTTATTCAGTATATCTTTTTGATTAGAGTATAATAATACTTTATTTATAAGTATATTTAACCATAACGTAACTTTAATTAAAAGTAGCCTAAGTTAGCTTTTTTTGATTTCTGGCGGTATCTGCTTCAGGATTGATAGTCATTGCTTCCTTTTTTGGCCAAAGAGATCGCCTTTGCGAATGATGATTTAATACAGTTGAGTTAAGGAGAATCATCGGTTGGGTTGTAGCAAGATCCTGAAGAGTATGAAGCTAAACCCAACAAATCTGGTAATCAGTATAATCTACCATTCTCCCTATTCGTGCAACAACGCCTATTGTAAAACAAATCTGGAGTTGATTCGCAAAGATACTCCATCTTCCGATAAATCTAATTTTAGTGCTTGAGGATTATTTTTTAATCGCTCATTGCCATCTATCCATAAAGCGAACCAAAAATATTTATTCATTACCTGCTTTAAAGCGTTGATTCTTTGTTGTGTCGGTGGATGGCTGCTAATTTCTGTGTAGTCTGAAGGTAAACGCGAAAACAGGTTCAAGACTCGCAAACCTCCATTTATATCATAACCAGCTTTAATCATATACGTGTAACCAATTTCATCGGCTTGAAATTCATGCTGGCGACTTAATGCTTGCATAGTTCTCTCAAACTCTTGTTTTTTCTGGATAGTAATTTGTTGTTTGATGACATCTTTTGTAGCGGGTGATATAGGAGTTTTCGATTTTCTCCGTTCTTGTACAATCCAATTGTTATATTCTACTTCTGCTTCTTGGAGTAATTTTTCTTGTAAACTAGCTTCTGCTTCTTCTTGCTGTGCGGAATGGCGTTGTGTATGGTGGGCTAATTCATGACTGATAATAAAAGCTAAAGCTGCATCATCACCGTGTATTTGGTCTAACAAGCCTTTATAAATTACGATTTTGTTTAACTCATCTGCGTAGGCATTGATATTATATTCATCAGTGATTTGTAAGCGCCAGGGATGATCGTCAAGTCCATTAGCACGAATCACTCTTTCCGCTACACTGTAAACCCATTGTAAGTTAGTCTTTTTAGGTTGTACTCGTGGAAGATAAGTTGAAGGATTTGTAGTAGTTGAAAATGATGGTAATGGAATTGTTGCTTGCGCGAAACCTGGTGTATTGAGGTTTAGTAAAACGCTACTGCTAAAACCTAATGTGGTGAAAACGATGCTGCGAATGTATGAGGATGCCATAATCATAAACGTCTATTTGCTTTGTTTGAATGCCTTTGATTATGTTTACGAGCAAAAAATGGTGTATTTACGCATTTTAAATTTTTATATTGAGATATTTTTTACTAAAAAAGCGGGCAAGATGCCCGCGCTACAAGTTTGAATGAAAAATATTCAACACAACAATTATCTAAATAATTACTTTTGCTACTACAAAATTTTAAAAGCATTAAAAAATCTACTAGCGTCACCAACAGCAGGGTTCTCAACAAAGAGTACATATATGCGTTGATCAGCTAAAAATACTCTAAGTTTGGTAATTTTTTCCCCTTCTTGATATGTGTATTCTTTGCCGGGATAACGACCTAATGAGATATTGCAAGTTTCCAGTATTTTTTGAGATTTATCTTGAAACTCGACCAATCTTCTATATTCAGTCCAGGAACTTTCTCAAAATCTCGTAAATTTCTGGTTAAGAGGATTCCTTTATTCGCAAGAACTATTGAAGCGATACGTAAATCTTGAGTTCCAATACGAATACGTTGTGTTCTGAAGTTTTGATAAATGCCTTGAGATTTTTCATCATACTGAAGGACATTAAATTCAGATAGTAGTATGACTGTTTCAACTAATCGCTGATAAGCATTTGATTGCAAAACTCCCTCTTTTGCATCAGCAACTTGAGCCAAACGACCTCTTAATTATTCTTCAACATTAATCGCAGTTGTTGTTAGTTGTATTTTTGCTGCTAATAGTTTTGGGATTAAAATGGGGTGATTTCGTCCATAAAGACTCAAGTGGTCTGTATCTAAGATATAAATCATCACTCATCTATCATTGCATTTGATTCTCTGCGGATAGCAGCTAGTTTCTCCATGAAATCATCAAATGTTGGGTCGTTAGCAAATATTCCTGCATATTTCATCTGAGTTATTTGTGGGTGAGGTAGTTCTTTAGAACTAACTTCAATAGTCACAAACTTACCTGTTGCTAATTGCGTTTCTAAAGCCGTTTTAACCTTTGCAATAGCTTCTTCTTCTGTATTCGCTTCAACCATTACATTGGGCATACCAATCACTGATGCCACAAAGTTATTTTCTTGACTTTGAACAAAAATTTGGTACTGCATAATTGTTACTCTTTAGCGACGTGCGATTATTTCTTCAGTGAAGTCAGAAAATGTTTCATCTGACATATCATTCCAACAACCAGCAAACTGCATAATTTGTTCGGGTGTACCTTGAGATGCTTCTACACCGACTCGAAAAGAACAAGGAAATTCCTCTTCAAGTTTTTCTAACTCCAACCGCGCATTTTTGACAGAAATATATAGAGACTTCCCACTAGTAAACTGTTGGAGGAAATAATTTAAAAACTCCTGCGCTACTTTATCCGGTACTGGTTCCCGCATGACAATCACTTGCGGAATATACAATTGTTCTAATTCGTAAGCAATTCCTAAACCATCGCAAGAATTAAAAAACGCTATTTGCAATCGTCTTTTTATCGCTACTTGCAAAGCATCTCTCAATTCTGCCATCGTCAAACTATCCCTGTCATTTAAATAAATCCTTCCCTGCATTCCTTGAGTTTGGGAATGTCCAGAGAAAAACAACATATCCCACCCCAGATTATCTTGCAGGTAATGATTTAATTCCTCACGGGATGGGTTATCGATTAAAATAATTTCGGCATCATTGCCACAGAAACTTTGCAAATATTGTTTATCTTTGTGTATGTTAATTCCGGTGCGATCGCCTAAAATAATTAAAATTCTAATCTTTTCTCTGTAAGGTCTTTCCCCACGTTCAGCATTAGGCGAACTTAAAGCCACTTCTACCAATGGTAACTCAGTTAAAACATCCCACAAATGCCAGGGAAGCTGACGTAATTCATGGCAAGAAGTTGTAATAATTATTCTAATTTCATCTTGGGGATTTAGATCTTTGAGAGTATTAGCAATAAAAGTAAAAGATGGTGCATTCAGCCATTGATTAAAACCAGCAACTAAATTTATAGATTCTCTTGTACATTCTTGCTTTAAACACTCCAGATTACCCCTACTACTCCCCCCATATTTAATCCTAAATTGACTATCTAGACTGCAATATATTTCATGCAAGTTATTTAATATTTGAGAAATACTAATATTTTCTGGTAACTTGGTTGTGGTGGTTAGATAAGCGCGTTGTCCTTCATTTGCTATTTCTAAATTGACTTGAAACCCTGATTCAAAATTGCCATCAAATTTGAGAATAACCAGCTTTTTCATAGGTGACGCAATCTAATTTATTGAATTACTAAAAATATATATAGGGTGTGTTAAGACAAATGTCCGTAACGCACCAAAAAGACATATTTAGGCGCGTTAATAACGCACCCTACAAAATCATACAACAAAATCCTGAGTCACTTTCGACTCATCTAAAATTATCTCAACACAAAATTCCTCATTTAACTCTGCACTTAATTTAATATCCACCCAATCATCATGCTGTCGAGAAATAACGGAATCTACTTCTTGACCATTTTCATCACTAACAACTAATAATTCTCCTCCCTTCTGTCCCTCACTCATCGCAAATTTACCCAGGAAGTATTCATAAATCTTCCCGAAAGCATCACCTGATAAATCTGTTCCTAATTCGACTTTGTTAAAATTCTTCAGCAAGTCAAATAACAGATCGTTTTCCAGGCGATTGTAAGTTTTGGGCAGAATATCTTTTAATTCTTCATTCTCAGCTTCAATGGCACGCATGGCATCATTGATTGCCTTGCCAATATCTGCCCCTCCTGGTAAGTTCAACAGTGTGGAGAATCTGGCAGCATCAGGCAGATACATGACACCCTTTGCTTGGTAGTCTGCTTTGGTAATTCCACGTCTTCTACTACCTATATTTTTCAGTTCCTCCTCAGCATGGGTAAATTTCCAATCAGCGTAACGCAAGAAAATTAACCCCAGTACCGGGATGGAATACTCACTGGACTTTAGCCTAGAGTTAGCGCGTAACTCATCTGCTGCTTCCCATAGGCGTTTTTCTAAATCAGTAGTGTTAGCAGGCATAGACAGACATCAGATTACCAAATCTATCGATTATAGGCTAATTTGTGTTTGTGACAACTCGGTGAACTACGAATTTGAGCAAAAAAGGATAGAGAAATACTATATGAGTTGCGATCGCTTATTCCCGGTACGATCGCTCTATATGTTGTCACCTGTGAATTATTAAAGTTGTCGCTATGATTGCAGCCACTCGCAGACACCTACAGTGTATACACAAGTCGAATTACTCCCCTTAATCCCCCCTTGTGAAACAGCCCTGCCTTGTGAAGGGGGGAAACAAGAGAATCTCGTTTCCTCCCCAATACATACGGGGAGGGTTAGGGTGGGGTAATTCGAGGAATGGTAGTGATTCGATAACTTGTGTGTACACCGTAGCTTTATACGGGGAGGGTTAGGGTGGGGTAAAAGGCTAGTTACTCAGCTATTTCAGACTTGTGTATACACAGTAGGCCTACTGCCTTAAAACCAGTCAATTTGTACTTCATGCACTTGAAATATGCTGTAGTTAATGTACGTGAGAAGAATTTACTGATTTACCAATTAGTATAAAATTGTTTTGGCAGTAGCGATCGCCCGCTCTACACTCTCCACAATATAAACATTTTCTGGCGACAATTTTTTAAAGAAAAGTTTACTTTCTTCATCATTAGTCAACAAAATTACTTGCTTATTTGCTTTCAAAGCTAGAGCAATTTCTGAAGCAGTTCCTGCACCTATACCGCAAGCAATCACCAAATCGCTGCTAAGAACATTAATATTGTTTCTAGAATTACCCATGTCTGTGAAAATAGCAATATCTACCCAAGAGGACATACCATCCTGATTTTTACCTGGAAGAATACCAATAGTTAAACCATCAGCAGATTTTGCACCTTTACTTACTGCATCCATTACCCCTACATTTCTACCACCAGTGAGTAAAATCCATCCTTGTTTGGCAATAAGTTGACCTAATATATAAGCATTTTGTAAATCATTGGCTGTCGCATTTTCTCCCCTACCCATAACCCCAATAATAATTCTTCGCATAAAATTTCGGATGATACTGGTTTTCAACGACAGTTGAAAGCGGTTTCCCTGAAAGGGCGATTGCCTTAGACGTTGGCAAGATAGCAATTCCCTCTCTTGATAGTGTTAAAGTTGATCATCTGTAACATCTGCGATTCAACACTCACCGAAGGAGCTACTTTTTCCCGAAACTGCAAGCGTCTCCAGTTCCTCTGCACTCTTTTAATCCTGTATTCGCCTCACTCAATAGTTTTTTGCCTGCTCATCCAAAAAACACCATAACCACTGTTCTCCTAACTCAGCCGAGCTAATTACTGAATGTCCAGTTTCTTCATAATGCCGTCGGGCATGTTGATGAAAAGAAGAATCACAGCACAGCATCTTGCCGCAACTTTGACAAATACGGAGATGCACCCAGCGACCGTTTATTTTAATACACTCTTCACAACGGAATACTGGGTAATTTGCCTTAGAAATCAGAGTCTCCGCAGTCAGATTATCTAAATGTTCGCAGCTCATAGGAGTTTGAATGAGAGGTTAATCAGAGTATATATTAGTGCAGCGAAACACAACTAATTTTGTCAGTTAAGTAATAAACTTGACAACCTCCGACATCACTAGCCAAAATTCGGTCATGCCCTTTGTAGTTGCAGTAGTACTCATTCGCTTCGAGTATATTAACAAAAATTAGTATTGTACAAATGGTCGAAAAAAGAAAAAATTTGTCAGAGTAGAAGCAAGGCTTTTGATATTTACTTGTGTGTAAATTAAATGACTCAAATATTTAAAGAAACGACCAAGAAAGACAATTATACCCGTGTTGCTCAACTTACAGATGTTCAGGCAGCAGGCAGTTTGGTAATCCGCAAAGAAAAGCATACTATTGTCTTGTTTTACTCAGACAATAAAGTTTATGCAATTGATAACCGTTGTCCCCACATGGGTTTTCCCCTACAAGGTAGCACTTGCAAAGATGGTATTGTTACCTGCCCTTGGCATTATGCCCGCTTTGATATAGCTAGTGGTGGAACCTTCGACTCTTGGGCAGATGATGTGCCGGCGTTTCCTGTAGAAATCCGTGATGGTGAAGTTTGGGTAAATTTAGCACCGCCAGTTAATCCTCATACCTACCACCGCCAACGCCTTGAAGAAGGTTTAGAGCAGAGTATTTCCTTAGTGATTGCCAAATCAACGATCGCACTGTTAGATATAGGAGTAAATCCGGCTGAACCATTTCAAATCGGGCTACAATTTGGCACTCGTTACAACAAAACAGGTTGGAGTGCAGGTTTAACTATCCATACCTGCACGCTCAATCTCTTACCTTATCTGGATGAGGAAGACAAACCTCGTGCTTTATTTCACGGACTTTCGGCAGTCGCTAATGATAGTGCAGGCGCGCCGCCTCTGTTTGTCGTTCAGCCGTTGCCTAACTCTACAGTTGATTTTCCGACTCTTAAAAGCTGGTTTTGCCAGTTTATTGAAGTACGGGATGCTGAAGCCGCACAAAGATGTCTGGTATCTGCGATTCGCTCAGGGGCTAATTTAGAGCAAGTTGCGGATATGCTGTTTTCATCGGCTACAGATCATCGTTATCTCGACATTGGGCATACCCTTGATTTTATTAACAAAGCACTGGAAGCACTTGATGTTGTTGGTTGGCAAGCAGCAGAATCTGTTCTACCTAGCTTAGTTTCGGGTTTAGCTAATGCATCTCGGATGGAAGAATCTAATTCCTGGCGCTACCCTGTAGATTTGGTAGCAATATTAGAGTCGGCTTTTGAGCAATTACCCAATGTTTTAAATGCGGGAAAATCTCAACGAGGAACTTGGGCAAACTCAGAGCAATTAATACCAATCTTATTAGGTGAAGACCCCCAAGCGATTGCCGACTCTTTACTGAATGCCCTAGAAGCTGGTTGTACAGAAGAACAATTAGCAAGTGTAGTTACTTATACTGCGGCACTGCGTGTAGCTCGTTTTAATACTAACAATGACTTTGGAGATTGGAATTCCGCACATCATCCATTCACTTTTGCTAATGCCGTGCATCAAGGCTTACGACGAGTGCCAACAGTAGAACTACTCAGAGGCGTGTTTGATGCGGCGATGAGTGTTTATTTGAATCGTTTTTTGAATGTACCACCAGCACGACTTCCAGAACCCAAAAACTCCGTTCCAAATCCTGAAGAATTGCTCCAGCAGCTACCCGATTTATTAAATCGTCAACAGCAAGTTAACCAAACAGGTCAATTAGTGGCTAATTATTTATATAGTGGTGGCAAGCCTGAAAGACTGATGGCCATGCTAGGGAAAATGATGCTCAGAGAAAACCGTGATTTTCATGTTATTCAAGAAATAGAAGCCGCTTTTCGTCAGTATTCCCTATTAGGTGACACTCCTGCTGGAGTTCATGTATTAGTTGCTGCTGCTCGGTATTTAGCAGCCCATTCTCCCACAATGCGATCGCAAGCACAAACCTATGAAATCGCTTATCGTTTACATAAAGGCGATCGTTTATTTGAGGAATGATGAGTAGAAAATATCGAAAACCATTGATTGGGATTACAACTTATGGTCGCCTTGCAGCATTACCATTTTCTCTGCCAAGCGAATATATAGATGCAGTCCGTAAAGCAGGTGGCATTCCCATATTATTACCACCAGGAGAAATTGAACTTGGAATACTTCTAGATTCTTTGGATGGTTTAATCATCTCTGGTGGTGGAGATATTCACCCTGCTTGCTACAATGGTTTTGCTCATCCGACTATTTATTCTGTCGATCGCGAACGTGATGCTTTTGAATTGCAGCTTGGCAAGTTAGCTCTTGAACGTCATCTGCCGATATTAGGTATTTGTCGGGGTTTACAAATTCTCATCGTTGCCAGTGGAGGCACTCTAATTCCTCACATTCCAGATGTTTACGGTACATCTGCATTACATCGTCTAGAGCCTGAACCTGGACGACGTTTACATACAGAACATCTCGTCACGATAGATGGAGAGAGCCTTTTAGCTGAATGCTTACAAAATTCTCGCATATCTGTAGTTTCTTGGCATCATCAAGCAGTAGATAAAGTACCGCCTGGTTGGCGGGTTGTTGCTCATGCTTGGGATGATGGAGTCATTGAAGCTGTGGAGCACGAACATCATCCTTGGGCAATCGGCGTACAATGGCATCCTGAGCTTTCAATTCTCGATCCCAGTAATCAAAAACTTTTTCTAGCTCTCGTTCAGGCTACACATATAAGACAGGAATGCCACTAATATCATGTCCGGTTAAAGACTTATCATTAGGAGGGCAGGGGAGCAGAGGAGCTTCAGGTGCAGGGGAAAAGCACTTTTGGGCTTTCTGTATAGATTCGGCAAGCAAAACTAATTAGCCGGACTTGATATAAGATATTCAAAACCAATACCTTTTCCCTTTCCCCTTTCCCCTTTAACCGAACCGTATTCAGTGTCGTTCTTCTTAGGTTGATACTTTCAAGTAACACCGCCAATAATTAAATCTCTACTGGCTCCTGATCGAATTTTCGCATCAATTCTACAAGAGCATCTCGGTCTGGAGTCTGTCCTTCCTTGAGCAGTTCGGCTAACCCTTCAAAATACTTTTCGCGTTCTCCTGCTGGACAAAACATGATTAATAATTTTGCAGGCTGAGTTCCTCGGTTAGCGAATGTATGCGGCGTATTACGTGGAACTAATACAAATGCCCCTGGTTGCCCCTGCACTATCTGATTACCAACTTGAATTTCTACTTCTCCTTCTAATACATAAAACATTTCTTCCATTTGTCGATGAATATGCAGTACCGGGGCAGTTCCACCTGGTTGTATTAAGTTTTCAAACAATCCTAAGTGACCATGAGTATCAGCACCAACTACTTTAAATGTTATTTCGCTATTACCAGTAGTTAGATGATTACCTTCTCCTGGCATTAATACAATTTCTTTAACTGGTAAACTCATCAATACTCCTACTTATAAAAAAGTTATTTTTAAATCTCTAATTTAGAGGCTTAAGCGTTTCTTCAATCAATCACCACTAAATTATATTTGTATTCTGTTAGACATTATAAACTCAAACATCCCTCAATAGATAAGTTTTTTACAATACAATCGTAGATTTTGATTTTGAGTTTGTCTAAAAGCTTATTCGCTACCAAAAATGGGAACTTCAGAGAACCGCCAAGCTTCTCCTCCAGTCCATACTCCGCCAATTAGCCGTGCGATGGTATTGAGTTGATAGCGTTCTAGTGCTGTTTTACTTGCCAAAACTAGAATTGCTCCTCCATCATAAGAAAAATATGGCAGTGCTTTTAACCCAATAAGGGCTTTTGATAAACTAAAAGCACCACCATACATTTTGCTGAGGATCTTGTGATATCTGAAATTATTTAATGCGATCAAAAAAACCAAAATTTCCTACTTTAATAAATCGGATTAAAATCGAATAAGTCCGTAATAAGCACTTGCAGCAACTAGAACAATTGTTAATACTCCCAAAGTTATGCTAAGTAAAAATTGGATAGAGGTTTTTTGATTTAGAACTTCTTTACTTTCACCTTCAAGTGTTGTTTGTTCGGTGTTGTTAGAATTGGTTATGTTGTCAGTTTTCATGTTTTTATCCTGTTTGATTATTTATTACAATTTTGCCTTTAATCCGAAAAATTACATCTAACTTTAGGATTAACAAAAAAGGTAGAAATAACTAGATGGAATTGAACCTTACTTTCATCAACCTGATTCCAAATCGGCATCTCAGAGGATGTTTGAAAAGTTATGATTGATGTATCAAATATTTTTACCCACCCTAACCCTCCCCTTGGAAAGGGGAGGGAATCGGAAAATCTGGTTTCCCTGCAATACATTGGGGGATTAAGGGGGGTAATTCGACTTGTGTATATACGGTAGCCTTTATAAGCAGGGTAAGAGCATCTCAACTAGGCTTGACATAAGGGCTGAGAGGAATCTAAT